>JAJYOQ010000038.1 GCA_021796135.1 Bacteroidota bacterium | reverse complement strand
CTAAATCATAATTAGAAGATGTGCTTTAAACATGCGGGCATTTATAAAATAACTTGGTCAGCGCAAAATGTTCCAAGCGGAGTATACCTTTGTATGATAAGAGCCGGCAATTTTTTAGAGACAAAAAAAATCATTTTACTTAAATAAGATCTAAATAAAATTTCTCCCGCAAAAATGTTATGCATAATTCAATATTTATTGCCTTGATAGAAATCAAATGAAAAAGTAAAACCTGTCTGCATAAAAAGTAATATCTTATTTGAGAAAAGGTTTTTTTGTTTATTTAGAAAATTAACATTATAAATTAATATTAATTTAATTTCCAATAATTCCTTTCTAACCAGTAAATTTATAAATTAGCAAATATAATATGTAATCATTTAGAGGTTATTAAGAATTGGAAACGAATGTTAAGGCATGGGTTGTCTCTGCGAATATGGGATATGGACATCTCCGAGCCGTATTTCCGCTTCTAAAAATTGCTGAAGAAGGAATAATATCGATTGGAGTTAACGATGAAGAATCACCTTCCGAAAAGATATTATGGAAAAGATTATTATATGTATATGAATTTTTATCCAGGGCAAAAGGAATTCCTGTAATAGGTAATCCGGTTTTTAATATTTTAGATTCTTTTCTAAGGATACCCTCGTTTTATCCCTTAAGGAATTTATCCTACAAAACATTTCAGGTTAATTTATTGACATCCAGTATTAAAAAGGGATTGTGCTCAGGTATGCTAAAGAAAATCAATACTAAGCATTTACCTTTGGTTACCTCTTTTTTTGCACCCGCAATAGCTGCAGATTTAGAAGGTTATAGCAGTGTTTATTGCATTATTTGTGATGCTGATCTAAATAGAGTATGGGTCGCTGAAGAACCTTCGGAAAGTATGATAATCTATTTCGCTCCATGCGGGAAGGCAAATCAAAGACTTCTCGCTTACGGTGTTCCTTCTGAAAAAATATTTACAACCGGATTTCCATTAGCCGAGGAATTATTGGGGGGTAAAGACTTAAAAACACTAAAAGCAGATCTAGCTCAAAGACTATTTTATCTTGATCCTAATAATCGTTTCTGGCCATTGCATGATAAAAGCGTCAGATTTTTCCTGGGAGAAGATAATTGTAAATTTATAAACACAAGAAAACTGACCATTACTTATGGCGTTGGCGGCGCCGGAGCTCAAAAAGAAATTGGAAGAAAGATTGCATTAAGCTTAAAAAACAAATTGCAATCTGGGGAAATTCATTTGAATCTGGCAGCAGGTACTAAAGAATTGGTAAAAAACTATTTTGAAAATGTAAAAAATGAAATAGGAGCAGGATCTGAGAATATTTCTATTATTTTTTCACATGAAATCAGTGAATATTTTAATAAGTTTAATGACGCCATGCATACTACCGACATTTTGTGGACAAAACCAAGTGAATTATCCTTTTACACAGGTTTGGGACTGCCGATTATAATGTCTCCTCCTATTGGTTCTCAAGAACATTTTAATGCAAAGTGGCTTTTTGAAATTCAAGCTGGCATAAAACAGGAAAATCCTGAATATACAGATCAATGGCTATTTGATCTGCTGAAGAAAGGAAGACTTGCCGAAGCAGCTTGGTCGGGATTTCTAAAAGCAAGAAAACTTGGAACTTACAAAATTATGGAAGTCCTTGAGACTGGTAAAATGACTCGTGAAGATTCGCCAATACTTCGGTAACTATTTTGAATAGAAAAGACAAATATATTTTATTGTATCTTAGAACCGGAAGCGGGCATCTCGCTCCTGCTAAATCAATTGCTAAAGTCCTTCAGAACAACTTCGGGGATGAAATTGAACCAATACTAATTGATGGCTTCGAGAAAACAAACAAAATAGTAAAATGGATAATTGAAGGCGGTTATAGAACTCTTCAATCTAAAGCAAAATGGTTTTATGAGGCTCTTTATGCAGTATATAAATTTAATTTTATTGCTCAAACAAATAGTCGTCTTATCTCAATTTTTATAAAACCTTACTTTAGAGAAGTATTTAAGGAAAAAAATCCTGATAAAGTAATTATTTTTCATTTTTTTCTAATTGAACCTTTGTATGAGGTTATGGCTGAACTTAAAATAATAATTCCAGTAATTACGGTTGTCACAGATCCTTATACTGCACATCCATTATGGTTTCTAAAAAAAGATCAAAACTTTATTATTTTTAGTGAAAGATTAAAGAATTGGTGCATTAATAAGGGAATAAAAAAAGAAAATTTACATCTTTTCTCTTTCATTTTAAATGAAAAATTTTCAAAGACTCCTCAGACAGATGATATTTTAAGATTTAAAAAAGAATTGGGTTTCGATGATAAAAAGAAAGTTGTCCTGATATTGGGCGGAGGCGATGGTATGCCTCAAGGATTAAAAATTCTAAAATCACTTAATAAAACAATAAATGATTTTGAATTAGCAATAATATGCGGACAGAATAAATCTCTTTTTCAAAAAGCTGCTCAGCTAAAAGAAAAAAATATTTATAATCTAAAAGTATATGGCTATGTGGATTTTATTTATGAATTGCTTAGTATTTCCGATATAGTTATAACAAAATGCGGTGCTTCAACCTTCATGGAAATTTTAATGTGTAAAAAAATTCCGGTCATTATAAATTATATTTGGGAACAGGAAAAAGGGAATATGGAGTACCTTGTGGAAAAAAGTATGGGTATATATGAACCGAATATTAAAAAGTTGCCTCAACTTATATCCGGACTATTAAGTGATCAAGGGGTATATTCAAAATATATTGAAAATATTAACAAAGAATCTCTTAAAAATGGCTCGCAAGATGTAAGCTTGTTCGTAAAAAATTTTAAGCATTAAATTTCAATATAAAAACGCCTCCGTATTATAATTTCTTCATAAAAATGCATTTTTTGGCATCTCAATCTTATTAATTTTTGAAAATATTTTCAAATTAATCCTTTTTTTAACCCATGTAGTAACCCAGAACCCTTTTATTTGAATCATAAAGATTAAAATGAGTTGTTGGGGTGATGCTGGTCATTCTTTCCTCCTTTAACTTGTTGACGGAGTATATAAGAATGAGAATAATAGACTTATTTAAACGCAAAAAATATAAAACATGTCCTTATTGTAGAAAGCAAATAGGGAAGAATGCTTTAAAATGTAAGTGGTGTGGAAGATGGCTAGTTGATAGAAATAAGTTTAATAGGTCCTATTATAAATAATACCTGTCGTCGGGCTAAGATTCTCAACCAATCTTCCCGGCGGCTATGGTATTTAAAGATTTGAACATATTTTCCGTTACAGATGAAATTTGATTTACTATTATAGTATAAAATAAAAATTTTTGGGAGATGATAATGAATTCAATTGATAAAAGCATTCCTGGAGTAAAAAAGACAAATGAAAGTATATTAAAAATAATAGTTCAATCTATTGTTCACGGAATACTCGGATTTAGCGGGTTCTTTGCAGTTCTATTAACAACAAAATATATAGGATATTTAATTGGGACATTAAGCTCTTTTCATATTGAATTAGGGGATTTACTTCTATGCTCAATTGGATTTATTTTTTCTTTCTTAATTAAAATTTTATCGAGCTTTCAGGAAGAAGAAACAAGGTAATAAATATATTCCAAAGGATTTCCCATTTTCATTTTGCTCTAAGGTATTGTTTCGGGAAATCAGCTAACTCAACTTTTAATATTTTAGCAGCGTGTATAGCCCAATAAGGATCTCTCAGCATTTCCCTTGCTAGAAAAACAAAGTCAGCTTGTCCATCATTAATAATTTCCTCTGCCTGCTCAGCAGTTGTAATAAGCCCAACTCCTCCCGTAAGAATTTTTGTTTCTTGTTTGATTCTTTGAGAAAATGGAATTTGATATCCGGGACCGACAGGGATTTTAGCATTTGAAACATTTCCGCCGCTTGAACAATCTATTAAATCAACCCCAATATCCTTTAGCCATTTTACTAATTGAACTGACTGGTCAATATCCCAGCCGTCTTCAACCCAATCGCTAGCTGAAATTCTCGCAAATAAAGTCATTCCGTCAGGGATAACCTCTCGAGTAGATTTTGCTATCTCGATTGCTAAGCGACATCTATTTTCAAGGCTTCCACCATACCTGTCAGTCCTTTTATTTGATAATGGAGATAAGAACTGGTGGACTAAATACCCGTGTGCAAAATGCAGCTCAATTATTTCAAAACCTGATTCAACGCTCCTTTTTGCAGATTCTCTGAACTGATCAATTACGAGTTGAATGTCAAACTCACTCATTTCCTTCGGGTAAGGATAGTTCTCATCAAATTTTATTGGACTCGGAGCCAGAGTCTGCCAACCCCCATTTTCAATGCTAACTTTCCCGCTGCCTTTCCATGGAGAAAAGGTCGACGCCTTTCGTCCGGCATGTGCCAATTGAATCCCGGGTATAGAGTTTTGAGTTTTAATGAATAAAGTAATTTTTTTAAAAGCATTTACTTGTTCTTCATTCCAAATTCCTAAATCGTCAGGAGAAATCCTACCTTCAGGAGATACTGCTGTTGCTTCGGTAAATACTATCCCGGCTCCGCCGACCGCTCTGCTTCCAAGATGAACTATGTGCCAATCAGTCGGTATCCCGTTATAACTTGAATATTGGCACATTGGTGAAACAACGATTCTGTTTTTTATTTCAAGGTCTCTGATTTTAATTGATGAAAATAATTTGCTCATAATATTAGTCGTCCTTTATAGAAAAAATGATTACACAATACTATGCTAATGGTAAAGTAAAATAGAATGTACTACCGATGCCTTCTTCACTCTCCACCCAAATTTTGCCGCCGTGTAATTCGACGAACTCTTTGCAAAGAAGTAAACCTAAACCAGTCCCGGATTCTTGTTCTGTCCCTTTACGGCTGATTTTCTCTTCAATCTTAAATAGTTTATTTATGTCATCTTTAGATATTCCGACTCCGTTATCCTTAACGGATACTTCAATATTTCCGTCCCCATGATTCTCGGATTTAACTATTATCTTTCCTTCCGGTCTAGAAAACTTAACAGCATTAGATAAAAGGTTTCTTATTATTGTCCCGATCATCCTTCCATCTGCAATGATTCTTACCTCAGTATCTATTTCATTTAAAATCGTAATCTTCTTTTGCTCTGCCCTTTGGAAATTTGTGCTAATGCTTTGAGAAACTAATTTAAACAAATTAATTTCCTCCGGGTTAAATCCGATTGATCCTTTTTGCACCTGTGCCCATTCCAGCAAATCTTCGAGAAGTTTATAGAAATTACGAGCGGTTGTATTTATAAGCTTACTATTTTCTACTAATTCAGAAATTGAAAATTCGTTTGCGTTTTCTGACATAAGTTCTGTCAAATTTAAAAATCCCTGGAATGGACTTTTGAGATCGTGAGCTATTATTGAAAAGAACTTATCTTTTTCTGCATTTAGTTTTATAAGCTTTTTATTTTGTTCCTTGATTTCTTCTTCTGTACGTCTTCGCTCAATAATAGTAGCTATTTGATTCCCAATTGTGGAAAGGAAATTAACATCTCCTTCGGAATAAACATTTTCGTTTTCGTAGTTTTGAAGAACTAAAACTCCTATTGTTTTTGAAGGGATTTGCAGCGGCACTCCTATCCAAGAAGGTGAGTCTGAGCCGACTGATTCAACTTCTTTTTGTTCCAAGAGATGTTCAAATAAATTCTGGGTAAGAAGTAATGGTTTGCCTGTATTAAATACGTAGGCAGTGCAGCTTTTATTTATTTCTGCTGGCAATGGAGCAGAATCAAATTTATCGACAAAATATGGAAAGCTAAATAGTCCTGTTTTATCATCATGAAGAGCAATGAAAAGGTTCTCCGCATAAAGTACTTTCTTTAGCGCTTTATGAATTAACACAAGAAGTTCGTCTAGATTCGAAGTTGTTACTACTCCTTCTGTTATTTCATGTAATACCTGACTTTCTAAATCTGCCCTTTTACGAGCGGTTATATCATGCACTATTGTCTGTAACGCAGGTTTGCCTTCGAATGTTGTTTGTTTACTGACTGCTTCTACATAGATAACACTGCCGTCTATCCTTACATATCGAACTTCTGATATTGGCAATGCATTGTCACTATTTAAACCATCTAATAATCTTTTTCTAGCATAATCATGATCATCAGGATGAACAAATTCATATATTGATTTTCCTAAAAGATCTTCATATCCTGAAGCTCCAAATAATTCAAGTGTTGAAGGGCTTGCAAAAACTAATTTTCCATCACAATGAATTATAATTGCATCCGGAGAATTATCAACGACTGTTTTGTAATGCTCCTGCGATTCATTTAATTTTTTGTTTAACTCATCTTTTTCTTTCCACTGCTTTGACTCTTCTTCTGCTCTAATTTTTAATCTATTGTTATGAATTAATATTACTGATCCAAATCCAAATAAAAAAATTATTATCCCAATAAGAACCAGTGTCATTTCTAAGTCATAATTTATGAAGCCCGTAATTTGCTGGTATGGTTCGCTTATAACAACTTTCCAGGAAATATTCATTATTCTCAATGATGAGTAGCTGGCTATTTCTTTTGGTCTATCCTTGATATCAAAATCAACATTTCCTTCCTGTGAAGAAAGTATTTTATCAACATAGTCAAAGTTATTGTGACAATTAAAACAATTTTTATTACGGTTGTATATATTCTTTAATAACATTTCAGGGTGGGTATTGTGAAATAATACCGCCCCACTTTTATCCAATATAAAAGCATGAACATTCGATGAATCCGGGCTGACTATAGGAATAAGTTCGGATACAACTCCATATAAATCTATATTTAATGCGAAAATCCCCAAAAACTTATTTCCGCCATTTTTATAAATCGGTACTGTTAAATAAATATGAAATCTGGAGTCGCTGTTATTAATGTCGCCCTTATTTTTTTGAAGTGATGATATATACGCATTCCCTTTATTACCAATTTTTGAAGCCCACTTAAAGAAATTAAAATCTTTAAAATTGCGACCTATTCCTTCATTGTCTGTCGAGTAAATAATGCTCCCGTTTTCATCAAAAACGGTGACTGCCTTGACATGCTTATCTTTCTCGGAAGCAAAAAATGCTTGCACATCTGTATCTAATTCTTTCATTTTATGACTTTGAACCGAAGGCAGGGATGTTAGAGAATTAACTTCTTGTGTACGATACTTTATATAATTTTTTAATTCTCTGGAAAGCTGACGCGAATCAGTCAATTGTTCAGCCTGAAATAGCTGAACAACTTTTTGTTTACTTTTGTTATGCTGAGAGATTAAAAAGAATATTGTAATTATTAATAGAATAATAGGTACAATAACAATTAATTTTGATTTCAAGTCATTTTCTGCATTATTATTCGTATCAAATTTAATAATTATTATCGATACTAAATAGGAAAAATTTATGAACTTTTTGTTTTCTTTTATTACAAATCGTTATAAAATTATTAAACGTTTAGCATTTATAACTTTATTTTCTACTGCAGTAATTTTATTATAAACTCAGCCGAAAGATGTAGTCCTTTTACCATCCTTTTGCCGGATTGCATACTCCGGCGGCTATGGATATATTATTACAGATATTAAGAATATTTTTTGTTCTCAACTTATATCAAGAAATTAAATTATATTCAAATATTGCAACTCAAGGACTACAAATGAATGATTTTTTTAAGAATATACTAAAATATTTTAATGATATAAAAGATTTTCTTAGTATTCAGCTTACGTATATCGGCAACAGTTCAATAACCATCTGGACTTTTCTTTATTTCATTGTACTTACATGGCTGCTTTTCTTTATAACAGCAAAACTTAGAAATTGGATGGTCTTTAAAGTCCTTTCTCAGAGTAAAATTGAACTTGGTGTGCGTCTTGCGGTAGGTACAATTATTCGCTACGGAGTTCTTGTACTGGGACTTATCGTAGTAATTCAGACAGTCGGAATTAATCTTAATGCAATTTTCATTCTTGCCGGCGCTCTTGGTGTTGGTATAGGTTTCGGTTTACAAAATGTAACGAACAATTTAGTCAGCGGAATAATTATCCTTTTTGAAAGACCCATAAAAGTCGGTGATAGAATACAAGTCGGTGATGTTTTTGGAGATGTTGTTAGTATTTCTTTAAGGTCATCAATGGTAGTCACTAATGACAATATTGCTGTGATTGTTCCCAACTCTGAATTTATTTCATCGAGGGTTATAAACTGGAGTTTTTCCGATAGGAATGTGAGATTCAGTATTCCCATAGGAGTTTCTTATAAAGAAGATCCTGAAAATATAAAACGAATTTTACTGGAAGTCGCTGAAAAAGGGGAAGGAGTATTAGATAATCCGAAACCGGATGTTCTTTTTGATGATTTTGGCGAAAGTTCTCTAAATTTTAGTTTGAGAATCTGGACTAATAGCTATATTACTGCTCCCGGTAACCTGAAAAGCAATCTTTATTTCGAAATATTCAAAAAATTCAAAGAAAGTAACGTCGAAATACCTTTTCCGCAAAGAGATTTGCATGTAATTAAAGAGGATATAAGTTAACTATTGACAATTAAATTTATAGACTTAATAATTTCTAAACTCCGTATTTTTCATGAAGCGGTGAATTGATAATATCACGAAGTTTTATTTGTAATGCATCCATATCATTTTTGGTTAAACCCTTTGTCGAAATAAGTGAATGAATAAATACTTCTGATATTCCGGGGCTGGCTTTTCCCTTGAGCAATCCTTTACGTTGAAGTCTTTTCCAGTTTGTTGTAAACGTTATGGGTAAGATCGGAATTTGCTTGTGGATGGCTAAAGAAACGGATCCGGGTTTAAATTCACTAAGTTTCGGTGCAGTCTTTGATATTGTTCCTTCAGGAAGAATCACTATCGGATGTCCTTCATCAATTTCTTCAATCATCTTTTTAAATCCTTTTAACATTCCCATTTTATTAAATCTGTCAACTAATATATTCATTCCGGAAGTATAAAAAATATGGAACAAAGGCCAATTTTCAATTTCCTTTTTGCCGGTAAATACAAAATATTTATCAAATATTGAGTACAAACACGGAGTGTCTATATATGAACTGTGATTAGAGCATATTAAATATGGCTGATCAGAATGTATATTTTCCTTTCCTTTAATTTTCATAAAAATTCCTGAGCAAATCAAAAAGGCTTTTCCATAGAATTTCATAAGTATAAATGCTGATGGGAAACGTTCTTTTTTTGATAGGAAAAATCGCAAAAGAGGATAGAGTAATATAAACAGTCCAACAAAACATGTAAGAATATATATTTTGTATATAACCCTGAATGGGAATAAAATAATTGACTGCATTAATAGTTTTTCAATAAGCTGCAATTCATCTTCAATGCGCCATCTTAATCGATTTGCATTCTTTTATATTGGAATAACTCAATTAAAATAACGGATTATTCGACAGTTGATATTTTAAAAGGTATTTTTAATTTTTCCCACCTCAAAAAAGCTGTGCAGGAAGTTCCGGCAAGATCGTCAAACCCATATGTAAGCCATTCACGAAATGGAGCTTCAACCGGTTTAACATTTATTCTGAGGGCATCATCCTTTTTATCATATTCAAAGCTGCCCCACAATTTTGTGTTTTTATTGAATATTACTGTCCATTCCTCTTTGGACGGGATGAATTGTACGCTGTATTTTCCGGCAGGTAATTTGTGTCCATCAACAGTAACATCTTTACTAAATTCTATTGTAGTGCATTCATTAGCGCCGCCCCGCCATGGAAATGGTTTCCCGTTAGATTCTTTAGTTCCCACTGCTAAACCATAAGGCACTAAATCACCCCAGATTTTTCTTCCTTTAACTCCCGGTCTGCTGTAAGAAATATTTATGTCTGTATCAACTCCGATTCTTTGAAATACTCCTGCTTTTAGGCTAAGGCGCGGCTTCTTAGCCTGCTTCATCTGAGCCGAAGATGCAAATGAGAGAATCAATAAAAAGGAAATTAAGGGAATAATGCTTAGGGAAAATTTGCTCTGTTTCATAACTGCCTCTAATAAAAATTTTATATTTACTTAAAATATTACAATATTATTAATAAAAATGCACTATCTAAAATTATATTAATATCTAAATGTTAATAAAGGCACAATATAATTTAAAGAGCCGAATATTCGAAATTTCAATTATCAAGATTTCTGTATTTTGCTGCACCCTAGATTCCTAAAATATTTATTATATTAAGTGAGAATATTTATTATCTTTAATAAAAATGAGAAGAATTTTATGGAATTTTATTTAATAGTTCTTTTTTTACATATAACAAGTGCGCTGGTTTTATTTATGGCAATTGCAATTGAATGGGTAGGCATAACTAAACTTCAGCACACATCTAACAGAGAACAAGTTGGCGAATGGGTAAAAACAATTTTACCGCTTAAATATTTATTTATGAGTGTGGGTACCCTTCTTCTTATTACCGGTGCATATATGGTTTCTACTAAGTGGGACTGGAGTGCATGGATTATAGTATCAATGCTTCTATGGCTTTTCCTGTTCTTGCATATCACTCTTGTAACAGGCAAAAGATTTGAAAAGTTGAGCAAACTGCTAAAGTCTGATAGTCAAATGTCAAATACTGAATTGCAAGGATTTATTAATAATTTAGGGCTTATAAATTTATTACAATCTGAAATTGCAGTCGGTTTAGGACAAATTTTTATAATGACGGTTAAACCTGATGTGGTTGGATCAGTCTGTGTAATAATAGTCGCAGTTATTCTGGGATTTTTGCCACTCATGGCAAAAAGAAAATCTATGGTCGCTTAAAACTCCTTATTATTGTGATAATTTTAAAAAATTTATTTTTATTTCTTCTTTTTAATTTTATTGCGGCAAACTTTGCAGAAGCCGCGTACCTTCCGGCTAGCTGGGATTTTATCGCTCGAGATAAAATAGATTTTGTTAAGCCTTTCGGCGGTAATATAAAATCATTTTACCAACTGGTAACAACAAATGGTATTATTGCTGCTGTCTATGACGAACAAAAGGGTTACATAGAATCCATTAGCCCACATATTTTTAAAGCTTATGATTCAGCAAATTTTGTAGAACCATTTTTGAAGGATGTTTCTATCACATTAAAATCAAAGCCGCTGAAAACTTTCTATGAAGACAATACTCACGTGATTACAGTGAGATACCCAAATGTTGTGGTTAGTTATTTTGCCCCATTTTCTACAGAAAATAAAATTTTTTACATTGATATAGCTGGCTCTTATGCTGAAATACAAAAATGTTCTTTAAGCTATAAGCTGCAAAAAACAAATGTTATTATTGACTCTGCATTATTTAAACGCTCAAATAATCAAGCTGAAAAATATTTTTTGCTGAGTTACACTGATTCACTTCAGACTGATAATCAAATTATTGCAAAAGCAAAATTCGATCTTATTAAGAACGGCGGTCATTTGTTAAACGACGAAATTAAGTTTATGAAAAAAGTTTTTGCACGCGCAAAAATGCCGAAAGGGATTTCGCCAAAGCAAAGGGATGTTCTTGAACAATCAATAACTGTCCTGAAAATGGCTCAAGTACCTCAGCAGGAAATTTTCCCCTATTCGAGAGGTCAAATAATCGCTGCTCTTCCTCCCGGAGAATGGAACATATCGTGGGTTCGTGATGGTTCATATTCAATACTTGCGCTAGACAGGCTTGGTTTATTTAAGGAAGCTCGCAACGCACTTTCATTTATGCTCAATGCTAAATCGGGACATTATGTCCGGTATATTTATAAAGACGGAAAAGATTATGGCGTTGGCGTACCGTATCAAATCTCCGTGTGTCGTTACTTCGGCGATGGAAAAGAAGAAACTGACTTTAATTCCGACGGTCCTAATATTGAGTTAGACGGTTTTGGTCTTTCCCTTATAGCGTTATGTGATTATGTCAAACGCAGCGGAGATGTCAAATTCTTTAAAGAAAATTATCAGGTTTTTGCTTCAAAAGTTGCCGATGTTATTATTCATTGTATTGATACAAATAATGTTATTCGTATTGATTCCGGACCCTGGGAAAGACATCTTCCAGGAAAACAATATGCTTACACTTCGATTTCATGCGCTGCCGGACTAAGAGATTTTGCTGCACTTTCATCTCACTTAAATTTTATCGATGCAGCAAAATATCAAAATGCTTACAAGAGATTATTTAAAGGAATTAGGTCAGTTTTTGTAGTTGATAACAGTTTTGTTAAAGGTAATGCAGCCGCATCAGATTCTAATTCTTTCGACTATTTCGACGGCGGGACAATTGAAGCATTCGGTTTTGGACTTCTCCGGGATAAAAATCTTTTCCTATCTCAGATTAATGAATATGAACGCCAATTAGGTGTCGAAGGGGGAATACATGGCTTCTCCCGCATAAATAAAGGTGATTGGTACGATATAGCCGAATGGATAATGCTAGACCTGCGATTTGCATCAGCCATGCAGAAATTCGGCGATCAAAAAAAAGCACGCTATTTTGTTAATTGGGTGACGAATCAGGCGGCTTTAAACTTCAATCTTATTCCGGAGTTATATAATAGAAAAACATCCTTTTACAATGGCTCAGTTCCTATGGTTGGCTTTGGTGCAGGAGCTTATGCTATTGCATTGTGGGATGTTTATCCTTAAGTAAATAACGTAAGGGTTCATTTTTACTCTAGGAACTGTCTACAACATACTTTGGTCAACAAGCATGTGCCCTATAGTTGTGCAACTTTGCAATCCGTTTGACATAAAAATTTCATTTATAATTCAATGGTAACTTCAACGGTACTTCTTTTACAGTACCCAATAATCAGCTCTAATAAATTGATAATCAATTTTAATTTCTTTCCACATGAGGCATTTTATAGTATAATGATTATGGTTGCCAACAAAGAGAAAATTTATTTTTCTTTTTCCATGAGTTAATTTGCTGATTTTCTTTAATAAATTTACATTAAGCATATCTTGTTTCGGCTTTTGAAATCAGATTTTATTAAAAATCATCTAATAAAATCTTTAGATTTTACTTGACAAATAATTAATTATATTTTAGATTAGAATGTAAACGTTTACATTTTAAAATACACTATTTATTATTCTTGATTAGATAGTAACTATATTGAATTAATTAAAAAGAGAATGGTGATTCTTACTAAAAAGTCGTTTTTTTATTGATTTGTAAATGATTTTATAAATAATAATTTATTTCAGTTCAATTATCATTTCAATGTTCGCAATGATAACTCTAGCTTGAAAAACATATAAAATAATATCAAAAATCTATACAAGGAAAACACAGAAAATATAAATGAATAAGTTTGAGACTAAATATGGATATTTCTCCGAGTCTGGAAATGAATATGTTATTAAAACATATAAGACTCCTAAACCATGGGTAAATGTAATTTCCAATGGAATTTACGGTATTGTCATTTCACAGACAGGCGGTGGCTTTAGCTGGTATGAACATTCTGAATTTAATAGATTAACCCGATGGCATCAGGATTTAGTTCAGGATAATTGGGGAAAATATATCTATGTGAAAAATAATAAAACAGGCGATGTGTGGAGCCCAACTTTTTTTCCTGCCAAAATAGTATTAGATAAATTTGAGTGTATTCATGGTATCGGCTACACAATTTTTAATTCCGAATATAAAGGGATAGAGGTAGCTTTAACAATTTTTGTCCCTTTTGATGAATCATTGGAAATTTGGGATTTAAAAGTTAATAACAACTCAAATGAAGATGCAGATCTTTCTTTTTATACCTACTTTGAATGGGTCTTGGGCTCTTCTGCAGACCATCATAGAGAATTTCATAAAACGTTTATAGAAACCGAATTTGATGAGAATGCAAACATGATGACCGCAACAAAACGCTTGTGGGAAATCCCACTTGGAGATCGCGGACATTGGAATATTGAGTATCCCTATTTTGGTTTTCTATCGTCAAACAAAAAAATTAGCGATTATGACGGAGATAAAGATTCATTTATTGGACAATATGGAGACTTGATAAACCCAGCAGGTATTTCAGCTAAAAACTTATCAAAACAAACCGGTAATTGGACGGATCCTATTGGAACCTTAAAGGTCAATTCGATAATCAAATCTAAAAACTCAGAAAGAATTGCTTTTTATCTTGGACTAAAACAAAACAAAGAGGAAATAACAAAGTCGATTGAACAATTTTCAAACAGTAATGCTATTGATAAGGCTCTTGAAGATGTTAAAAAATATTGGAAAAAATTGTTAGGCACACTAGAAATAAATACCCCGGATGAGGGTATGAATATACTTGTAAATAAATGGCTGAGATATCAAGCAATATCAGGAAGGCTTTGGGGTAGAACTGCTTATTATCAGCAAAGTGGCGCATTCGGCTTTAGAGATCAATTACAGGATAGTTTGGTTTTTCTACCAATAAATCCGCAAACTACCGAGAAACAAATTAAACTCCATGCAAGACATCAAATGGTAGACGGCACAGTACTACACTGGTGGCACCCAATAACTGATACTGGTCTTGAAACAAAAATGACAGACGATCTTTTATGGCTTCCTTTTATAATGATTCATTATCTGAAAGAAACAAACAATCTAAATTTCTTCAATGAAGAAATTGAATATTACGATAATAAAAACTTAGCGGAATCTTTATATAAACACTGCCTTAAAGCAATTGAAAAAGTCCTTAGCCGGATAAGCCAGCGCGGGATCCCTTTAATCGGTGCTGGAGATTGGAATGACGGTCTAAGTGCAGTCGGACTTGAAATGAAAGGTGAATCATTCTGGCTTGCTGAGTTTTTATACTATGTAATGACTAATTTTATCCCTATTTGTGAGAACTTTGGCGACACTTTTTCAGTTAACCGCTATAAAAAAAATATATCGCAACTTAAACAAACTTTCGAAAAATATTCATGGGATGGAGAATGGTTTTTAAGAGCGACAAAAGATAGTGGTAGTTTAATCGGAAGCGATAAATGCGGAGAAGGGAAAATTTATCTAAATACTCAATCATGGGCAATAATTAGTAAAATAAGCATTAAGGAAAAAAATAAAAAGGCATTAGAAGCCATTCAAAAACATTTGTTAAAGAAAAATGGACCTTTGCTTTTGTATCCGGCTTACTCAAAACCTGATAAATTTATTGGTTACCTTTCCCGGTATGCAGCTGGAAGAAGAGAGAACGGAGGAGTTTATACTCACGCCGCAACATGGGCAATTTGGGCATTTGCTGAAATGAAAATTGACGGAATGCCTTACGAAATATTTAAAAGACTTTCGCCGATTAATAACGGAATGAATCCTGACGAATATGTTGCTGAACCCTATGTAACACCAGGAAATATTGACGGACCGGATTCTCCCTATTATGGAAGAGGTGGATGGACCTGGTACACGGGTTCTGCTGCGTGGTTTCAAAAGGTTATTGTCGATTGGATTTTAGGAATCAGAGCTGAAGAAAAAGGATTAATAATTGATCCCAGCATCCCGAAAGAATGGGAACATTTTTCTGTTAAAAGAAATTTTAGAGAAAATGAATATGACATCAATGTTTTTAACCCATTTCATGTTTATTCAAATGTTAAATCAATTGAAGTCAACGGCATAAAAATATTGGGTAATCTTATCGAGTATAATAATAAAGAAAAAAAGTATTTAGTAAATGTTTATTTGGGGTGAAAAATTGGCGTAATTTTATTAAAACATGGATGATGAATTATTCTAAATTAAATGAGTAAAGTGCTAAATTATAAATTAGACCTAAATGGAAAATTTTTCTATATTAAAGATGCTCAAGAAAAATTTGAGATTAGCAAAATTAAATCATTATTTGAAAATGATGAGATCCATGAATCAATGTCTATACCTGCTAATTGGGAATTATGTGGGCTTCATAATTATAATGGAACACTTTGGTTTATTAAAAAATTTGACTTCGAATTCGCCGAGAAAAGTCTAACTTTGTTAAAATTTTTAGGCGTTGATTATCTTACTGAAGTCTGGTTGAATTGGAATTATTTGGGGAAGCATGAAGGCTACTTCTCGCCGTTTTCTTTTAACATCTCACAATTCATTAAAAATGAAAATATTATTGCTATTAAAGTTACCTCGTCTTTTGAAATTCCG
>JAJYOQ010000443.1 GCA_021796135.1 Bacteroidota bacterium | reverse complement strand
ATAATTAAAGGCAGAAACTTAATGCCAAGTGACGAGGGAAGATATGCATTGGTAAATGAAACTGCATTAAGAATGCTCGGCGGAGGCGATTATATAAAATATAAAATAGGCAGAATTAGTATTGCATGGGGTTGTTTCCGATTTCAATTATTCATCTCTTTATAATAAACTTCAACCGTTAATAATGGATTATAATAAAAAAATTGTACCGAATTATATTACTTTAAGAATAAACGGCTCGTCGCAAAGAGCAAAAGAAAATATAGGAGGGATCTGGAAAAAAGTCTTCCCTGATTACCAGATGGAACTCGGCTTTTACGATGACTACCTTTCTTCGATGTATAAGAGGGAAGAAAACCTGGCTTCATTGTTAACTATATTTTCAATCCTTGCCGTTGTAATTTCCTGCCTGGGAATTTTCGGTCTTTCGGTTTTCCAGTTAGAGCAGAAGATAAAGGAAATCGGAATTCGAAAAGTATTTGGAGCTACTTCATCGGAAATTATTTTTATGCTGACAAAAAGCTTTTTAAAGTGGGTACTCTTTGCAAACATAATTGCAATACCATTTGCGTACTATTTAATGAACAAGTGGCTGCAAGACTTTGCTTACAAAATAGAAATGAGCTGGTGGATGTTTACACTTGCCGGTATTATTGCTTTATTGATAGCATTGCTTACAATCATTATTAATGCTGTAAAAGCAGCAACTGCAAACCCGG
Source organism: Bacteroidota bacterium (assembly GCA_021796135.1). The sequence continues at coordinate 3,219 of JAJYOQ010000443.1, read as the reverse complement.
TAAAATCGTTGAGGTATGAATAGCCCATCCTAAATCCTTCCCAAAGGGAAGGACTTTTAAACTTCCCCTTCCTTTGGAAGGGGTAAGGGGTAGGCTGGTAGTGCTAAACTAAAAGGAAAAAATTATGTTAAAAAATTATTTAAAGATTGCCGTTCGTAATATTCAAAAAAGAAAAATGCATTCTTTAATTAATGTCCTCGGTCTGGCTGTTGCTTTAACTGTATTTACATTAATTATGTTATGGATTCAAGATGAATTGAATTACGACCGTTATAATGTAAACGCCGATAGAATCTACAGGATAGATACTTTTATAAAGCAGGATATTGGCAATAATATCGATATGGCTATGACAGCTCCGCCTCTTGCCCCGGCTTTAAAGCAATTGCCGGAAGTTGAAGATGTGGTCCGCTTGCAGGGACCTGTAAGAAATTCTGTAGTAAAATTCGGTACCAAAATATTCAATGAAGATAATTACTTTTTTGCCGACGAATCTTTATTCCGGATTTTTACTTTTCCTTTTATTGAAGGCGATTCAAGTTCGGCGCTGCGGAATCCTTATTCTATTGTTCTGACCGAATCCATAGCAAAGAAATATTTTGGGAATGTGGATGCAGCAGGTAAAATAATTTCTGTTAATCAGCACGATTATTTAATTACCGGAGTTATAAAAGATATCCCGGCTGAATCCCACATCCATTTTGATTTTATTGCTTCCTTACCTACGCTTGAATCAAGGGATCGGTATTATAATTCTAATTGGGGCGGAGTTAGCTTATATACGTATGTGCTGTTAAATAAAAATGCGTCTGTAAAAAATTTTGAAGACAAGCTTCCCGGCATTATTAAACACTACATGGGAAATGAACTGACAAACTACTGGTCCTTTAATGCACAGAAGCTGACGGATATACATTTGCATTCTCATCGTCTGCTTGAGATAGAGCCAAACGGCAATCCTTCAAGCATCTATATTTTCAGTACCGCTGGATTTTTAATATTGCTGATTGCTATTATTAATTTCATAACTCTTACAACTGCAAAATTTACGGACCGGTTAAAGGAAATAGGCGTAAGAAAAGTAATGGGTGCCGGCAGAAAAGAATTGATTATTCAATTTGCTTACGAAAATATTTTAATCGTTCTTACCGGCTTTTTAGCTGCCGTATCAATAACTGAATTGATTATGCCTTCATTTAATTCTTTGGTGCACAAGTCAATTACATTTTCTTTTAACAGCTCGGTTCTAATATTAGCATCAGGTTTATTTATTACGGCAATTGCGGCAGCCTATCCCGCATTTATATTCTCTTCGTTTAATCCGGTTCACGTAATAAATAGTGGAAAGATATTATATAGGGGAGGAATTTCTTTTCGTAAAGGTTTAGTCATCATACAATTTTCAACTGCGATTGCTTTGATTATGTGCTCGTTCATTATTAAAGAACAATTGCATTTTATTCTTAATAAGAATTTAGGAATTGATATTAACAATACTGTTCTAGTACCTTTAAGACATCAAGAACTAAGGAACAAATATCAGGTTATCAAAAATTCTTTCTTGCAGATAAAAGGAGTAAAAGATGTCTCGGCTTCCTCAAGTAACCCGGCAGATATGAATATGATAAATACTTTGTCATACAGGGATAAGCCGGTACTTCAAATAAAAAATCTGGCAGTCGATTACAACTTTATCAAGACTATGGGACTTAAGCTTTTATCCGGAAGAAATTTCTCTCTGCAAATTCCAAGTGATACAACTGAAGCTATAATTATAAATAAAGCCGCTGCTGAAAAATTGAAAGCGTTGAAGTTAATTGATAATAATATTGAATTTCAGCTCGGCTACCCGCAGCGCTCTGCTGTTAAGATTATTGGGGTGGTTAATAATTATAATTACAGACCGCTGTACTACCAGATTGAGCCGGTAGTATTTTACATTCATCCTTCCGAGTACAGGTTTATAGAAATAAAAGTTTCATCGCAAAATATTAGCGGTACAATAGATCAATTAAAGCAAAGATGGGAACAAACAGTTCCGAATTATCCTTTCGACTTTTCTTTTCTCGATAAGAGCTTAATGAAAGAATATAGCGCCGATATTACAATGGGCAGACTGTTTGATACATTTTCCGTGCTTGCAGTCTTTATTGCGTGCATGGGATTATTTGGGCTTGCGTCTTACACTGCCGAAAAGAGGACGAAGGAGATCGGCATACGAAAAGTGCTTGGGTCTTCTACAAAAGACATTGTTATTTTATTATCAAAAGATTTTTTCGTGCTGGTTCTAATTTCAGGAGTTATTGCTGTTCCGGCAGCTTACTATTTTATTCATAGGTGGCTTGAGCAGTTTGCGTATAAAATTAAAATTAATCCGGTCGTATTTGTGGTTTCCATAATTGCAGTACTGCTTATAGCAATTGCAGCCACAGGCTGCCATGCAATAAAAGCTGCAACTGCAAACCCGGTTAAAAGTTTAAGGTATGAATAAAAGCCCATCCCAACCCTTCCCAAAGGGAAGGGCTGTTAACAGCCCCTTCCTTCTTGCCTGGCGGCAGACAGGTTGGAAGGGGTTTGGGGTAGGCTTTTGGAGAAAATTATGTTAAAAAATTATTTCAAAATTGCATTTAGAAATCTTTTCCGGCAAAAGGTTTTTTCTGTAATAAATGTACTTGGTCTTGCAATCGGTTTAACGGTTGCAATACTTGTATTCTTGGATGTTCACGATGAATTTACTTTTGATTCTTTTAATATAAATGCGGATAAAATTTTTAGAGTTGTTCAAACTTCAAAAATAGGGGAGAGTGAAGGTTATTACTCCCGCATTTCTAATGCATGGACGGATAAAATAAAAGCCGGGATTCCCGAGATAAAAAAGTCAACAAGGTATTGGGCAATAGACGGCACGATAAAAGTTGGAAATGAGTTATTTAAGGAAAAGATAAGCTTCGTCGATCCGGCATTTATGGATATGTTTACTATCCCTGTAATTGGAGGAGGCGGAAATAATATCTTGTCCGATAAATCATCTGTAATTATAACAAAGGAAATAGCCGGTAAATATTTTAAGGACGGTAATCCAATCGGTAAAACAATATCCTTGAAATATTCAACCGAAGAGCAGGATTTTATAGTTAGAGGAGTTGCAGAAAATTCGCCGGAAAATTCTTCAATAAAATTTTCTGTACTTGTTCCGTTTGAGAACTGCATGAATACGAT
>JAJYOQ010000037.1 GCA_021796135.1 Bacteroidota bacterium | reverse complement strand
TGCTTTCAACCAAAATTTTACCATTATGCGCCTTCATAATTTCTTTGGCAATCGAAAGTCCTAATCCGGTACCTTTGATAAGGTTAAGAGAATCATTTGTAATTCTATAATACTTTTCGAATATTCTTCTTTGGTTAATGTTTGAAATACCAATGCCGTAATCTTTAACAGTTATAAATAAAAAATCATTTTCGACACCGGTAGCAATATCAATTTGTTTCTCTGTGGTACTGTATTTCATTGCATTGTCAATAAGGTTTATAAGTACTTCAATCACAGAATCTTTATCTATTAAAACATCCGGAATAAATTTATCAGGGATAAAGATAACTTTAAATTTATTATTATCTAAATGAGATTTGTATTTTTCTAAAATATTTTCAATTACGAAGTTAAGATTTTCTTTAGTAAAATTATATGCCTTTTTATTTTCTTTTAAGGAATAAAAGTTTAGAATTTTTTCCACCAGGCGGCTTAAGCGGCTGCTTTCTTCAAAAATTACATTATAATATTCAATTTTTTTCTTTTGATCTTCAACTTTACCCATTAATAACGTTTCAGAGAATAGACCGATCAGAGAAAGCGGGGTTCGCAGTTCATGTGAAACGTACGAAATAAAATCTGCCTGTAATTTTGCGAGTTCTTTTTCTTTTTTGAAATTTTTCAGTACAAACCACAATCCAATAATAATAAAAAGGTTGATTACTAATATTAAAAAAAGATTTTTTAGCATTCGGCTTTTTACCAAGGCAGGAATATTCGTTCCTTTTAGACTTATAGATAATGTATAATTAGGTGATATTACCAAATTTGCAGTTTGTTCTGTTATTAATTTTGAATTGTTTCCGGTTTCATAAACAATTTTCCCATTTTGTTTATTTGAAATTCCTATTAAAAATTCATTTTGAGATATTTCTTTAATACGATTCGAGAGAATTTGATTTATAAATAATTCAGGATTTATCAGCAATGCACATACACGTCCATTAACAACAGGAAGTTTTACCGGTGAAACAATAAGGTTATAATTACCGCTAGAAATAGTAACAAAATTATTAGGGTCTTTGACTAGTTCTGAATTCGGATTGAATAAGTTTTTGATTTTCCCTTTATTTAAGAATAGCAGCTTATCAATATTCTGCTGAGTATAATTCGAGTCAGAGTTAATAAGACTTGAAATAATTTCCGACTTATTTGAGAAACTAGTATCGGCAGTCAAGATCATTTCAATAAAATTATTTTGCAGCAAAAATTCTTTACTTATAAAAGAAAAAGATTTGGGGTCCTGTTTCTTTTTTTCCAAAGTCATTAGAACAACATTTCTAGTTAAGTCCTCAATATATGCAGTAGAATATTCATTAAGAGAAGTTAGAATTGTTTTAAGCTCATTATCATAAACTTGCTGAATATTTTTTTCATTTTGATTTAGAGAACTGATCTGATAGAATGATAGAAAGCCGGCGGGCAGCAAAATGATTAATATTATAAGATAAAATATTTTCTCGTAAGGCTTATTCATTATTTTATAAAAGGCAAAAGTAAAAAGGCAAAAGTAAAAAGAAGGAGGACAAGATTTTTAGACATTATAGTATTTATATTAAATTTTTAAAATTAAATCATAATTACTATACAATATAGTGAAAGGGAAAAATATTCTAAAGTAAATAATTAATGATTATTGTTAGTTTTGAAAAGCAGATGAAAGAAAGAGAATAAAAGATGGTAAATGGGTGAGGCACTTACCATCCTATTGTACTGATAATTTTTATTAATCGGGTCTATGATAAAAAATGCTTATTATTTTTGAGTTGAAGGCTTAACTTTTGCATTTTCTATCATAACAGGATAGGAATAACCTGCTCCAAAATCTTTATCAAGAGCAACCGTACCCTGAACAATAATTACATCGCCAACAGCGACATTATCCGTAGAAGTAACAAGTAAGTCATAATCTTCACCGTAAGATGTACCATCCTGAATATGAATCCAATTTCTATTCATAATATCCGGATTAAATTTGACAACCTTACCTTTAATTTCAACGGAATGACCTTCGAGGCTTTTTTTCTGAGAATATATATCAGCAATAGTCTTAGCGCCTTTTGGCGGTTCAATTGAGATCTGCTCTTTTTGGATATTCTGAGTTTGGGCATGGGCAGCACTTAAAGAATTCGGAGCCGCTTCAGTAGAAACAGACTGCACAAATAAGATTGAGTCAAATGTTTTATTAAGAGTCGCGCTGTGAAAATTTTTCATTTCCATTCCGTTCGAGTAATAGACAATTTCACCTTTTTGAACATTTGTTTGGGGAGCCGCGATCCAATATTGATTACCGTTCTCATCGACCTGGAGATAAGTATAGCCCGCAGCATTAACATTATCCAATACTTTTACAGCGTGAGTACCTGCAGGAAGATTTTGAGCCGGGAGATTATTTTCTCCTTTTTTAGAACATGAAGTTAAACCGATTAAAAATAAAATTGAAATAGCTAAAAATAATCGTTTCATATAGTTTACCATTTAAAGATTAATAAATTTTATAATATTTAGGTGTAAATATATCAAAGGCAAAATCAATCTCCGAATAATTATTTTATAATTAAATAAATTATTAGTTTAAATTTCAAAAACGGGGAAATTATTTTAGAAGCGAAAATATATATGATTTTTTTATTTATTGATAACCTGCAATTCATAATTAACCATTACGGTTATTTAGGAATTTTCTCACTACTTGTGTTCGGGATAATCGGGCTTCCTGTTCCTGATGAAACTCTTCTTACATTATCCGGATATCTAGTTTATAAAGGATATCTTCACATTATTCCGACATTTTTAGCTGCTTACTTAGGGAGCATATGCGGAATTTCAATAAGTTATGCCATAGGAAAAACATTCGGCAGACCAGTTTTAATTAAATACGGGAAATTTTTTCATATTGATGAAGATAAGTTAGACAGAGTTCATCATTGGTTTGAAAAGATCGGGCGATGGACTTTATTTATCGGTTATTTCATCCCGGGAGTACGTCATATTACGGCAATATTTGCAGGTATTTCGGAATTAGAGATGTGGGAATTCGGTGTATTTGCATATTCCGGAGCATTTGTCTGGACAGCAACGTTTTTATCCATCGGATACTTTTTTGGGGATCATTGGGAAAGAATTCTTTTCAGTATAGAAAAAAATATTGTGATGATTACTATTATTACGGTTTTAGCACTTATTGTTTCTTATATAGTTAAAATAATCTGGAAAAAAAGAAGATCTAAAAAATTGTGAAACGCCTCTTTGCCTCGGCAGATTACTGATTTTCGTTCTCATTACTTACCAAATATCTTTTTATTTTTTGAGTAGTCGTTTTTTCAAATTCTGATTGGCGGACATAAAATTTTTTAATTTGTTTAAATACCGGAAGTTCTTTATTCACATCTTTAATAACCTGAGAAATTGTTTGCTGAATAAGTTCCTCAGTAATCGGGATATTATTATTTTCGGAATATTCAATAAAAGCCTCAGCATCAGTCACAAGCTGTACCGCGATAATCTCATCATGTTTTGAATCTTTTTCGCCATAGACTAAAGATTCCAGCACATAAGGACTACGGTTAAGCACATCTTCAATTTCTTCAGGAAAGACATTCTCGCCATTTTTAGCAATAATAACATTTTTCTTTCTGCCGCTAATATGGAGAAACCCGTCCTCATCAAAAAATCCAACATCTCCGGTTTTGAACCAGCCATCTTCAAACGACTCAGAGGTAAGTTTTTCATTTTTATAATAACCCAACATTACATTAGGAGCTTTTGCGTAAATTTCGCCCACTCCGTTAGCATCAGGATTATTAATTTTTAATTGGACACCGGGAAGCGGGATTCCGGCGGCATTATCTTTAAAATTATTCAAACGATTAAGAGTAAGAATCGGAGATGTTTCTGTCAGTCCATAACCCTGGACGAAATTAAATCCGAATTCGCGCAGACCTTTTGCTACTTTGGGATCGGGAGCAGCTCCGCCGGCAATAAAAATTCTAATTGAACCGCCGAATTTTTCATGAAGTTCTTTGAAAACAATTTTTTTAAAACTTTTCCAACCTACTTTTTCTACGACATCAGTAATTTTTATAAGCGGTTTAATTATTTTTGATTTTCTTTTATCTTCATTTATTGATTTGTAAATCCGTTTGAACATTTTATCAAAAAGCAGGGGGACGCCGAGAAGCATAGTTGCTTTCACTTTTTGAAGATCATCAGTAACGGTTTTAAGAGATTGTGCATAATGAGCTGATGCGCCGCTGTAGAGAGGGCATAAAAATCCGCAAGTACATTCATAAGTGTGGTGCATAGGGAGAACAGATAAAAATTTATCTTCGGGATAAATAAACAGCATGCTAACCATACTAATTAAATTTGATTTTAAGTTTCCCTGGCTTAGCATAACTCCTTTAGCGCGACCGAGTGAACCGGAGGTAAATATAATTTCAGCAACATCATTATTATTAATTATAGGAAGAGCTAAAACATCAAAAGGTTTAGAAGTATTTATCATCTCGATCATTGACAGGAATCCATCTTTAGATGAAAGGAGGTCCATATTAATAAAATGCTTCAATTTTTTTGTCAAATGCATTTTTTCTTTAAGCAGCGAATCAAACGATCCGGAAAATACTATTACTTCGGAATCCGATTCATGAATAATATTCAATATTTCATTTGAAGATAGATTTTTATCTATGGGAACTATAACATAGTTAAAAGTCATAGCCGTCAGATAAGTAATGCCCCACTGGACTCTATTTTCTCCTATTACAGCAATATGAGTTCTTTCATTTACCCCCAAATTTTTTAATGCATTTCCAAACTTCAGCACATTATCAAGTAATTCGGAATAGGTAAGCTTTTGAATAGGAGTCGAAGCTATATCTTCTAAAGCAATTTTGCCTTTATACTTTGCAGCAGATTTTATCAGCATATCCTGAATAGAAGAAATTTCAGGCACTTTGAAAAGATTGTTTTTGTATTTCATTTTCTTTCCCGATTAAATCAAGTACTAAGTTATAAAGGAAAAAGGTAAAAGTAAAAAGGAAAAATTAGAGAGAAAATGAGTTAAACCGAATAAATTGATTTTTAGGGTGCTTAGCTTTAGTTTTGTATTAACATTACAGTAAAAATTCGAAAAGAGAGATATATTGGCTGTCAGCGCTTCATCAACTGATTTAGAATTAATGACACGTGTAGTGTCGAATGACTCAAAAGCATTAGAGGCATTATACAATCGTTATTCACCTTTACTATACACATTAATTAAAAAGATTACGGGTGATGAGAAAACCGCAGAAGAAGTGCTCGCAGATGTTTTTGTAATTATATGGCGTAAATCAAATCTTTTTGATTTCAATTCAGGAAATGTTTATACCTGGATTATCGGAATAGCCAGGAATAAAGCTATAGACACCATACGAAGGCGAAACAACAGTAATGAAATGAAAGAATATTCCGAAGAATATGAAAATACCATTATAATTCCGTCACTATCATCTTTGATTGACCCGCTTGATATAAAGACAGCTTTAAGTTTAAAAGACAACATTGAGTCAGCGCTTAATCAACTAACAGATGCCCAGCAGTATGTAATTTATTTAGCATATTATGAAGGGCTTACACAAAAAGAGATAGCTGCAAAATTAAATATCCCATTATCAACTGTAAAATCAAAAGTAAAGACTACACTTTCCAATTTAAAGGAATATTTGATTAAGGGTGAAGCATAGTGCGGCAAGCCGCAATAAGGAATTTTGAATTATGAATTTTGAATTATGAATGAAACACAAAGAAATTTAACTTAAAAAATCTTGAAATAAGAATTTAATTGGCAATATTATAATGGCGAATGAGAACGAATATTTTGAATTTATTTTCCCCTTTTCTTTAGGATGTCTTGACGAAAATGATTTTTTAATATTTAAAGACTATCTCAATTCAGGCGAAGAAGGCGGATTGCAGGAATTAGGTGAATTTCAAAATTTAATTTCTTTGCTACCGACAATATTAAATATTGAGACTCCGACTCCGCAAACAAAAGATAATGTTGCCAGGCGATTATACAAGATTAAAGATGAGAAAAGGGGGAAAAGCAATTTAAATGACAGTCAATCAAAGAAAATTTTAGATCTGCAGAACAAAAATATTGAACAACAGCCAAAAGTATCCGAACTATTCGGGACAAAAATTGATTATACAAATGATGAAGTTGAAGAACCAATATCGGCACAAAAACAAGCAGAAGTACTTCCGAAAAAGTTAAAAACAATAACCAACGGTTTTGAAGTAGTAAAACCAAAGAAAAGACCGGAGGATTTATTTCAATCCAAAAAGGATAGCGAAAACGATTCTAGTACAAATAATACAAATCCTATTCTCAATAATTTAGATGACAATAAACCAGAAGGCGAATCAAATATCCCGCCGGTAAAAAAGACATATACATTACACGGGGATTTCGGACAAGACAAAAAGAAAAGCGACAAGAGAAACAGCTATACAGTCAGTATATTATTTGTTTTATTCATTTTATTAATTGCTACTGGCGGTTACTATTATTATCAGAAAGTAACATTAGAAGTAGGTCAATATAAATCTCATATAAACGGATTAAACAGCAAAATTGAAAAATTATATTCAACTTTATCCGAGAATAAAGATTTGAGTGAGTTTTTAAGGTCGAAAAACATAAAAGTGATAAATTTAGAGAGTGTACAAAAGAAGCAAAGCTGTTACGGTAAATTATTATTAAACTTTGATAACAGTAAAGGTTTTTTGATATTATCCCAGATGCCCGGGTTAGGAAAAGGCATGGTTTATCAATTATGGCTTAATATGAAAAAGACAAATATTTCTATGGGAACATTTAATCCCGGCAATCAAGAAGCATATTTTCAGATCAAATTACCGGAAATAACCAATCAGGTCAACGCCAAGTTTTTGCTTACAGAAGAACCGGAGATCGGTTCTCTACAGCCGGGTAAAACAGTATACCTAGAAGGTTCTTTTTAATTAGTCCTCACGTTTTATAAAGAGTACAATTAGAATAAGAATTATTAGAGCAATCCAATATCTTCCTATTATATAAAACAGATTATAAAAAAACGAAGATAGTTGAAACCTTCCTAAAAAAATCGTAATTAAAAAAGAGGATAAAAAAAATAGAGCAGACACCAGAAGTAATTTTTTATCCGATTGATTATCAAGAAAAAGCATAAAGCTTCCTGAAGCCAAAACGAAGAGGAATGCAGGAATAAGCAAAGTATGTATATTAAAGAACTCAAATTTATTTATAACAAAAAGAAAAACGCCGGACATAAATGTTACCGTGCCTACAAATAAATCCGCCTTTTTATTTTTCCCGAAAGCAACATAAGCTAACGAAATTCCATAGACACAAAAAGCATAACTAAATAATTCACCGGTCGAAAAAGTAAAAAATCCATAAAAATGAAATAAAAGGAGGGTGAGCAGCAGAACCAACGCAGAATAGCCGAGCCAATAATTTTTTTTCAATTAAAAAATCCTTATGCCAATTTGAGTATACCAGAGTGCTATAAAATTCGTTGACCCATAACTGAAGCAATTACATCAGCGGTAAAAATAGCGCTTTCATTTTTATTATCTAAAATGGGATTAATCTCAGTAACTTCCAGTGACGACATGCAACCGCATTCTGCGATTGATTCCATAAGCAAATGAGTTTCCCTATAACTTAATCCGCCCCGAATCGGCGTGCCTACTCCCGGAGCTACGGAGGGATCAACTGCATCGAGATCAAAGCTAATATGAATATGGTCCACCTTTTCTTTGAATTGTTTTAAAACTCTTGATATAATTCTATGGATCCCCAATTTATCTATATCTGTCATTGTATAAACGGAAGGATTAAGATTTTTGATATTTAGTTTTTCAAGAGAGTCAATACTTCTAAGACCTATTAGTGCACAATTTTCAGGTTTAACTTTAGGAGCAAAACCATAGAAATTAGTTAAATGGGAATTACCGATACCCAAAGCAGCAGCCAAAGGCATACCGTGTATATTACCCGAAGGTGAAGTTTCATCAGTGTTCATATCAGCATGAGCGTCAATCCATATTACACCAAGCTTTAATTTATTTTTCCTGCAATGAGAGGCGATACCGGCAATACTGCCAATAGCCATTGAATGATCTCCCCCGATACAAATCGGGAATTGCTGTTTCTCCAGCACTTTTTCAACCTTTGAGGCAAGTAATTTAGATGTTTTTAAAATTTCATTAAGGTATTTTAGTTTATGATTAGTAATTTTTTGCCGTTCCATAATTTGAATATTTATATCGCCGCTATCAACGACTTTATATCCCAATTTTTCCAGTTTTTCTTTTAGCCCAGCAATTCTTAAAGCAGACGGACCCATATCTACGCCTCGACGGTCTGCGCCCAAGTCCATCGGAAATCCGATAATATTTACAATATTTGAAGATTTATTTTTCATACTATTACTTTGATTTAATCACGAATTATAATAACTATATTGTTTAACAATTAAAGTTAGTCACCTTTGGGCTGAAGTCAACATAAAATTTATAACAATACTTAATAAATTAATTGAACGCATTTAAGATAAAAAGTTTATAAATAATAGCCAACAATGAGTGGGTACATTTTAATACAACATATTCTTATATTTTGATATTAAATTATGTTTTAATTCTGAAATAAATTTCGACTTATATGATTGATCATTATTCTGCTGAGCCATTGGTAAATGTAGGTATACAAACCGAGAAAAAAATTTTATTTGAGCTTCACGGTGACTTTAGAGTCTATGGTTTTAAACAAACTTTTAGCGGTGTATATACGGCAGAAATTTTAGATAATAAAATTATTTGTCTTCAAGGGATCGATAAAATTGAATCAACAGGAGAAATTATATTTGAACCGACAAATTTTCTCACCGAATCTTTTTTATTAAGAGATGTTACGATAGGAATAAAATTTCATTGGGAAAGAAAGCAAAAACAGCCTTTTAACGGTTCTTTAAGACTAATAATTAACTTTGATAAAATAACTGCTATAAATATCATACCGGCAGAATATTATCTACAAAGCGTGATATCATCGGAAATGAGTTCAAAAAGTTCAACTCAATTATTAAAAGCGCATGCAGTAATTTCAAGAAGCTGGCTTTTTGCACAGATGAATAAATCAAAACAATCTAGCGAAAAAAGGAACACATATACAAATCCAAATATTGCCGACAATGAAAAATTACAATGGTATGATCGAGAAGAGCATAAGTTATTTGATGTATGCGCAGATGATCATTGTCAGCGCTACCAAGGCACAAGTAAAATCTATACTGAAGGAGTGCGTACAGCAATAAAGCAGACACGCGGAATAGTATTAATAGAAGGAGAAGAAATTTGTGATACGCGATATTCCAAATCCTGCGGAGGAATAACAGAAAACTTTGAAAACGTCTGGGAACCGGAGAGACACAATTATTTAAGGTCGATAATAGATTACAAATTCGAACCTGATAATTATAATTTAGATTTTAGAAAAGAAAATAATGCTCAAAAGTGGATAAAAAGCAATCCTCCTTCTTTTTGCAACACAACGGACAAAAAAATCTTAGGACAAATCCTACTTGATTACGATCAGGAGACAATTGATTTTTACAGATGGAAAGTTTTATACACCCAAAAGGAAATATCCGGTTTAATAAAGAAAAAAAGCGGTATTGATTTCGGAGATATTTTAGATTTTATACCAGTTGAACGGGGAGCATCAGCGAGATTGATCAAGCTGAAGATTATCGGATCAAAAAAGACGCTTACAATCGGCAAAGAGTTAGAAATACGGCGTACATTATCCCCAAGTCATTTATACAGTTCCGCAATAGTAATTGAAAAGCAACAAATAGTTAACGATGTACCTCAATTTTTTATGATATACGGTGCCGGCTGGGGACATGGAGTAGGACTTTGTGAAATTGGAGCAGCAGTAATGGCAGCACGAGGGCATATGTTTGATGAAATTCTTCTTCATTATTTTAAGAACGCTAAGCTAAAAAAAATTTATTGAGAATTATTAATGAAAGTATTTTATTCCTGTTTATCGAAAAGCTGGGGCGGAATGGAAATGTTCACACTTACGGCAATTAAGCAATTATTAAGCAGAGATATCCGGGTTGAGCTTTTATGTGCCAAAGATTCGAGAATTCATATAGAAGCAAGGTCTATAGGAATTATAATTCATCCGATTAAATATTCAGGAGCTATTCATCCGTATGCGACAATTAAAGTTGCCAGTATAATCAGGAGAGGAAATTTTGATATAGTACACACACAAGCTTCTAAAGATCTATGGCTTTTGGTTCCGGCATTAAAATTATTAGGAAGAAAGATCCCTCTTCTGCTTACAAAACAAGTGGGATCATATATTATAAAGAAAGACATTCTTCACAAGTGGATTTACAGGAGAGTAACCTATGCAATAGCGATAAGCAATGTTATAAAACAAAATCTTATCGACACTTGTCCGATTGACAGTAAAGACATTTTACTGCTGCATAACGGAATTGATATTAGAAAATTTGACCCATCCCGAAATGATTTAAAAGACGTCAGAAATGAATTTCAAATAAAGTCAAACGAAATTGTCATTGGAATGATGGCGCGGTTCAGTCCGGGAAAAGGGCATGAAGATTTTTTAGAAGCCGCAAATATATTATCAAAAAGGTACTCACATCTTAAATTTTTGATAACCGGAGAAGCAAGCCGAGGAGAAGGCGACTATGCAGAATCTATAAAAAAACTTTCAAACGGAATGAATTTAAAGAATGTCATCTTTACAGGATACCGCCCAGACACTCCCGATGTTTTAAACTCACTTGATATTTTTGTATTTCCGTCGCACAATGAAGCTTTGGGCATAGCATTAATCGAAGCGATGGCAATGGCAAAGCCGTCTGTTTGTTCCAACTCGGACGGAGTACTTGATATAGCAGTTGAAGGAGAGACTTCTTTATTATTTGAAACAAAAGATCCGCCAGACCTAGCAGATAAGATTGATAAATTAATTAATTCTAAACAACTTTGTTTGCAGTTAGGTCAGGGTGCAAGAGAAAGGGTTGTAAATATGTTTGATTTGGAATTACTGACAAATGACATTATTTCTATTTATAAAAAAAGCATTAAGAAAGAATAAAGTTAGTTTATTCTTTACTCATTATATCGGCAAAGAATTTCATATTTTCAGATTCTGAATTTGAAATAATAATTTTTATAATTGCAGTCAGAGGGACAGAAAGCAACATACCAATAATTCCTAAAATATATCCCCAAATTAGAACAGACAATAATATTAAAAGAGGATTTAGATTTAATCTTTTGCCGATAACATTTGTCTCTATTATATTAAAGAACAAGGTCTGCACTGCAGCAAGAATTAAAGCAATAATTAAAGCATAAGTCACCGAGCCATATTGAAGCAAAGCCATAGTGACCGGAAGAATTAAGGCGATAGCTGATCCTATTGAAGGAATGAAGTTAAAAAGAAATGCAAAAAGTCCCCAAATAATCGCAAAATCAATTCCGAAGATATAGAGCAGCGCAGTAATAATAATGCCTGCAGTAAAATTAATAGCAATTTTAAGAATGATATACCGCTGAATTTGGCCAGTAATAGTTTTGAAAGTCTGTGCTAGTTTTTCTTCTTTCTCCTGTCTTTCCAAATTTAGTCTATCTTCCTGCCAAAGTTTAAAGTCAGTATTCGTATCAGCGGAAGATAATTTAAACTTTTTCTTAATTTCTTTTAATTCAGGTTTTACTTTATTAAAAACAAATCTTTTTTTAATTGCCTCATAAATGGTACCATGACCAGTCATAATAAAGATAAAAAAGAAAAGGATAAACAATAAATTACCGAGAACCGAAAAAGTAGATGAAAATATTCCTCCTGCTAAAAGTTTAAAATCAATTCTAGACACGATTTTTTGAATTGAGAAATATCTAAAGAATGGAATACGTATACCTAACGAGGCAGAAGTATCAGATACAATATTATTTAGTTTATCAGCATAGAGAGGCGCCTGTTCGCCGAAAGAGATAAACGATCTAATAATAAAAGAAGAAACGCCCGAAGAAATAAAAATAATAATAAAGATATCAGTCAATAAGATAACCGAGAAAGGTATTTTTTTATTTTTTAGAAATTCATTAAGAGGAGAAAACAGGAAGAAAAGGAAGTAAGCAATAATAAATGGGATTACAATATGGCTTAATTCCTTTAAAGTTAAAGCAATAACCACAATACCAATAATTGATATAAAAAATTTTATTGTACCGTCGCTTTTAAATTTTCCAGCCATAGACCATCAATTCAATTTTTATTTTAATCCTGAAGGAGTTTGGGGAGTTGATAATAGTTCAGTAAATAAAGACCATTTTCTTGCATTATTATTATCTCCGCCATTTTTTTCAATATAATTTTTAATAATATCCTGACCCAGGTTATAATTAATAACATAACTCCCATATTTTTCGATAAACTTAATTCTTTGTTTTGCTCTTTCTTCGGACATTAATGAATATTTCATCAGCCAGTTCACTGCTTCAGTTTCGTTCCATTTTTTATCCAAGTAATTTCTAGCAGCTTCATTTGCAGAATAGCTAAGTTTATTCACCAATTCCAGTATCCGGTAATATTTTTCTGCCTTATCAGGATTTAACCCGGCTAAAGGAAAAAGCACATTTTTTTCAAACACAATTCTCGAATTACCCGGAAAAATCATCTGGATACCAAAGTTGGCAGTGCCTTCGGCAATTAAAGATTGGGGAGAAAACAAAGGGTAAACAGTAAATTCCATCCATCCATTTTTCTTAACTAAATTTTCTTCAAGCAAAGTATTATAAACATGGTGACCCGGATATCCTTCGTGAGCAGCTAAATCGACAGCTCTGTCTATATAAATAGGCAAATCAGTATTGATTTGAATAGTACTGAAATAATTTCCTTTATACCAATTATATCCGCTCCAGGGCTTATTATTTACATACTCAATTTTAAAATTTTCATTAGCAGGAAGTTGAATATGATCCAGAGTTCGCTTTTTACATTCAGAAATTGCAGCAGTGAAAACAGTATTTAGCTTATCCTTAGGAATTATAAATAATTTCCGGTATTCTTCAATACGCGACATCAAATCGCCATTGCCCGGCAATAAATTACTAATTTCATCTAAAATTTTTTGGTAATGTTCCTTTGAATAGGAAGGTGCGACAGCATCATACAGATCATTACTTTCTTCATCAAAAGAAAATGATCCGCCCCCGAGCATAAATAGTTTTGATTTAACCGCAAGAAGCTGTTTATAAAGGTAAGTATAGCGAAGAGCTTCTAATTTATTAGCTTTGAAGTCTTTTAATGCATCGAGATTATTTAGAAGAGAATCAGTTTCTGTATTGCAATAATTTCTAAGTTTCACAGAATCAGCCGGAGAAGACAGGTTATCCTGCGGTTTCCAATTTTCAGGACCATAATAAGCATCCACATAATCGCTATCTAATTCCCCAACTTTTAGGACTAGTTTTACATAATTTTCAGCAATGTTATTCATTTTAGATTCCAGCTCATTATTTACAGATGAATTTTTCCCGGAACACGAATAGAGTAATATAGAAATAAGGAATAATATAACAGAATATTTTTTATAAAAATATTTCATTTTCATTTCAGTTCCAGAAATTTATAACCGAAAGCAGGTAAAGTCAAAGTAAATGAATTTGCCGAAATTTTAGATTTTTCTTTGTCAATCAAGTTTATAGCTTCATTTAGATTATAAACGGCAGGCAATTTTAAAATTATAGTTTTGGGGAAAGGGCTTTTATTGAGAGCTACTAAAATACGTTCGTTCATATCCGAGCGTAAATATACAAAGCATGCGGTATCAGCCTCGATAGTTTGGAAGTCGCCATATCTAAGAGCCGAGTTATTTTTCCGAATCCAAATAATTTTTTTAACATCAGATAATGCAGCTTTTTCCCAATCAGAAAGTTGATTATTAAAGCGCATCATACGGCGGTTATCGGGGTCAGCCGCACCGGTCATACCGAATTCATCTCCATAATCAATAACAGGAATTCCGGAAATTGTCAGCAAGTAGCTTAAGTACAATTTTAATTTTTTATAACTTGATTCATGTTTAACGGCAGGCGGGTTATTCCATCCAATTTCTCCAGGGTCAACATTGCCCGACAAAGAGATTTCGCCGTCAGCATAAGCCATAAAACGGACTTTATCGTGGCTATCCATAATATTTCCCATCAAGTTATTATATCCATAAACCTGAAAGGATTTATTAAGTTCATCAGCAAGAGGTTTAAAGGATGCTTTTTCGTCAATAAATGTAGGTATTGCAACATCATAGAGATTAAAATTAAACTGAGAATTGAGCTGCCCATTATTAACATAAGAGCTAACCAAGCTATAACTTCCGAAAGTTTCGCCGATTTGAAACAGATTTCTTTTTTCTGGAATTTCGATTTCTTTTTTCAATTTGAATGTTAAGAGTCTCCAAAAGCTATTAGGTATGTGTTTAACAGCATCATGCCGAAAACCATCCGCATTAGTTTCCTTAAGCCACCAAATAGCATTATCCGTCATAGCTTCACGAGCAGTTTTAGAGCCGACATAGTTAAAAGTCGGGAGATAAACATCAAACCATGTAGTAAGTCTTTCCTCATCCCAGAGGCGAAGGTTTTTCCTTCCATCGGGAAGATATAAAGAGCCAAACCAATCGCGATGTTTTTTATAAATTGGATTATCAATAAAAACATGATGGGCTACATAATCAAATAACACTTTCATTTTATGCTGATGAGCCAGCCGGATTAATTTTTTCAGCAGAGACATTGTTCCGAAATGTTCTTCGACCCTATAAGAATGCAGCGGCCAATAGCCATGGTAGCCGGTATACAAACGATGAGGTGCCGGATACTCACGATAAGCGCTATCGGGGTTATCTACAACAGGAGAAAGCCAAAGAGTATTAACTCCGAGTGAATCAAAATAGCCCGAATTAATTTTATCTATTATACCCTGGAAATCTCCTCCCTGATAGTTTGCCTTATAAGATAAGCCGGGAAGTTTAACAGGTTTATCATTTGAAGAATCTCCGTCATAAAATCTATCGATCATTATTGAATAAATAATTTGGTCCTGCAAGGTAATATTATTTTCTTCACCGGCAGGTTTACCATTAATAAAGCGCACAGTTTGAATATTGGAGGTTTGACCTCTCATATTAACAGCAATTCTGACGATAGGATTAAATTTAAGTTCTTCCCGAGTCACAGTGACAGAGATATAATCTCCATCTATTTTAATATTACTAAATTTAATTTTTTGATTATTAATAAGCGTGATTATATTAGAGATATTTAACGGTTCTTTTTGATCTCCATTATCGAAAAAATATTTAAGCACCACGGCGCCATTCAAAAAACTTTTGCCTATTACCCTAAGAAATATTTTATTATTATGGCGGGGAGCAATAAAGACAACGGAATTAAAGTCACCGACGCCGCTGGGAGTTTTTAGTGAATCGGCAGGATCTGCTATTTCTTTTCCGTCAACATAAAATTTATACTCATACCTACCGGTTTCGAGCGGTACAGTTATGTGATAAACGCCATCCTGACCGTATTTCATAGGAAGACTTTGTCTATTCCATCCGTTAAAAGTTCCGAATAAATTAACATTTTTGACTTCAGTTTCTGGTTTATAATTAAATTCATGGAATTGTGTCATTTTAACTTGAACAGGGATTTCATATTTAATATTATCTAATTTAAACTCGAGTAAATTCATTCCTTCAAAATTATCATTTGGTGTTAAGTACAATAATTGAGAATTAAGATTATATGAAATTTTAATAACGGAATCGGGTACAAACTTCATATTATAATTGCGGGAATAGAAAAGATCGCTAACTCTGACGGAATCTTTTTGACCGGCAATAAGATTTATAGGCTGGATCAAATCCGAAATTCTTTGTGCTGAAATATTTTCAGAGAAAATAATTGAAATAAAAACAAAGCAGAAAAGCTGAAATTTAAATTTAAAATAATGCATTCCGGGAGGCTCCATAATAGTTTCTAAT
>JAJYOQ010000036.1 GCA_021796135.1 Bacteroidota bacterium | reverse complement strand
TCCCGCCCCATTGTATCAAAGATCTTTAAGGAAACAAAACCTGCTTGAGGTAATTGATAATTTACAATTGTTGTCGGGTTAAATGGATTAGGATAACAGCCCAAGAAATAATTTGTAATATTATCAGTATTCGTGTTCAAAGTTAATTTATTATTTTCAATAGTTTTAGGAGCAATCTTGCCATAAGCAGAAAGCCAGTTTGGAGTTGAATATGTGCCTTCAACGGAATAATACTGCCTGACATCATAGTAAAGTAAATTATTAGTATAAGAGCCGGTAAATTGATAATCATAATCAGTATAAGTTTGAACACCTCGACCAATGGTGGCTAATAAAACCGGACCTGAACCGCCTTTAATATTTCTCCAAATCTGATATGTAACATTCGGATTCGGGTTATCCGTCCAATGCATTTTAATGGGCTGTCCTACAACAACATCAAAACCCATGCTTATTACATTGAAAGGAGGCACTCCGATAAAATTTGCTGAATAAGTCATATTGCTTCCAGGATAAAAAGTTGCACCATTATTTGTGGAAATTACATTATTGTTTGCGTCTGTCCAATTAGAAAAATTATAGTAAATTCCATTTATTAATTGAGAAATTGCAGTAGCGGAAATAGCATTTTGTTCTACTACCATGTTATTAGAAGAAGGAGAGCTAACTTGACTCCCATTAACAGTAATTGAATAGCCATGACTTACACCAATAAAGTTATTTTGAAGTGTAATGTTGCATAGTTTTTTCATTTGAGCTTCATATGTCCAATTGTTCTGGCTATATTGCATAGAAAAAGTATTTGTAGTAGGAGTTAAGGTTTGAGTTTGAAGTTTATAATTTTGGTCATAAATCCACCAGGCACTTTTATTTAATGGGGCTTGATTTTCATTATAAGTTAGGGTATAGTTTGGAATAGTAGGCGAAAGTGCGCCAATAGTGATTTGATCAGTTTCGTATCCCATTGTTTGTGCAGGCGCTAAAGGAGCATTATAAGCACCATTAACATAAGCGACAATATTTCCACTTCCCTGGTTATATGTAACATTTAATGTTACAGGCCTGTCAATAGTTGCTGTAATGCTTCCGGAATTATAATTTACCAGTTGAGTATTACCGGTTTCATGATTATTAACAATTTTTTTTAATACACCAATTGTAAGTTTATTGTTGTGAATATTCGATGAACTGATCGGTAAGGTCAATGGCTGTGAATCATCCGTCCAATTTGCATTGATCTGCATAATTGCATTAACTTGCTTTGAATAATATTCATTTGATACATCACCAATATAGTTGAAAGTCCATAATGAGGCATCATTACTTCCTCCGAACTGTAATGTTATGCTGCCAGAAGTTACATTTGTAACCTTACCACCAAGCTAACTCAAATCGATTACGCATACTGCATAAAAATCATATCCGCTCTGACCTCCGACAATAGCTCCATTTACATTTAAAGTATCACTATTGTAAGTTTCATCGTGTTCTATGCCGTACAAATTTGCCGAAATACTTGCATTGGTGACTTGTTTTTGAGGAAATACAAAGTTTGCGAATAATAAGACGAAAATTGCTGCAAATAACTTTTTCATTTTAAACTCCTTTTTTATTAATGAATATTTGATTAGATTTATAAACATAGAACGCCCTCAACATTTGTAAAACAAATGATAGCCTAGACAGCTTAGAGCGTTCCTTAAAGTGCGGTAGTGGTGGCTCACTACCGCTTATATTTTATCATTTTTACCTCCTATTTTAATGTTCCATGATAGATTATTGAGATACCTGTTGATCTTATTTTTGCAGGTATAAAGACATCTTTTTCAAATATTGCACTATGAGGTGAAACGTATGCTTCTGCAGATTTAATTAAATATTTCCAATCGCTTCCGTTATATTCAGCTATCCCGTCTTGCATCATCATAATTATGTCGTTTCTGTTCCTGCCCCATATTACACCTCCAAAATTAGGATCATCTACTTCAAATATGAATACCATAATTCTATTTAAGTACATATAAATTTTATTGCCTGCTACTATATAAGGATAGCCATCTATTGAGGCTATTGTCGGGCCTGCATTACTTACAGGATAAGTATAAATTAATTTCAGATTTTTTCTATCATATTCATATATTTTCGTTGTGTAATTATTTAGAGCTGATACTATATAATATTTATCGTTTGAGTAGCAGTAAACAATTTGATTAAATATTGAAGTGTCCGATAAAGTTTTATCCAATTGCCATGAATTTCCGTCATATCTCATAATTACCGGATTAGTATAATTATAGCCTACTGCATATATTTCATTATTTGATGTTCCTTTCATTCCAACAAAGTCTACAAATTTTCCATTAACATTAAAATTACTAAGTTCTTCTGTATATGATGAGTCTGTAAATTTCCAGATACAGCCATGATCATTGCCAATCCATAAGCTATTGTTATAGCCCCAGACTGCATCAGGATCGCTGATATAAACACGGTTATCTAAGCTCCAATTTTGCCCGTTATAATGATAAACTCCATCACTCATCAAAGAACCAGTAGTCCATACATTGCTTGGGGAACTTCCCCAAATATTATAGAATAGTAAAAATGGATTATTTATTGTATCTGCCGTCCAGGTATAGTCTCTATTGCCTGGCGGAAAGGTATTCTTTGGAGCTGTAGGGCTTTTACAGCTTATAAATGAAAACAAGAATAATAAGACAAAGAATGAAATATGATTTAATATTGAATTTATAGTTTTGTTCATATCACATTCGCTAATCTTGAAAAAAGGAACGCTTTGATTAAATTATCAAAAAACACTTCCTTATAAGTCGGTAAATTGAAAGTTTTGTAATTATGAATGAAATAATTGATTTGACACATATAAAAGTTCCTATTTTTGAAAATTTAATACAATTATTTAAATAAGCGCTATTCAAACTAACATCACTCTATAAACTAAAATAATTTTAGTAGTTAACCATATTGTAATTTAATTGTAATTTTTGTCAGAGTAAATCAGTAATTTTACTGATATTTAAATGAAAAAATCAGTAAAATTCCTGATGTACATGGTCATTATTATAAGTTATATTTGATTTTAAAATTAAAATCAAATGGAAATAAATTTAATAATATTGCAGAAATACCTGGAGGGTTTGAATGATTTTGACTATTCAAATCTTAATGAATACCAGAATAAATATTATCTTGCAAAAAAAATTCAGGAAAAATTCCCCGAAATCAATGATGTCATAGTCTATGATGCGATAGATCAAACAAATCTAAATTCTGAGAAAACATTTTTAACAAAGAAATATATAATTGAATTATCTAAAAACTTACTCTCCTTTTTTACAAAGCAGCCATAAAATTGAATTATAAAAATGAATGGTTTATCTAAAGAACTTCATGAATATTTACATTTATTAGCCAGACCCGATGATCCTATCTATTATTCTATTCTTTTCATAGTTATACTTTTTATTCTCTTAATTCTAATCTTCAATTACATCATATTTCCACTCCGGAAAAAATATTTACTTGAAACACATGCATTAGAACTTAAAAATTCTAGACTTATGGCTCTGTTTGCAGAGCTGGATCCGGATCCGGTAATTAGAACCGATTATAATGGGAAGATTATATTTTCTAATGGCTCAGCTAAACAATTGATTAAGGAAAATGTGCTGGAAGGAAAACATATTTCTGAAATAATACCTGATATCAATTTTTCTGTTAAAGAATATATAAATCAAAACAAATCAGAAAACCTTATTTTTATAAATAATTACAAGTATTATTCTGTATTATTTAGGGGAATATCTTCACTTCAAATTGCACAAGCTTATTTTCATGATATTACCGATAAGGTTGAATATGAGAATAAGCTTATAGGTTTGTCAATTAATTTACAAAACTTAATTGAGGAAGAACGTCAGCGTATTGCCAGGGAATTACATGATGGAATCGGACAAAATCTTTTGTTATTGAGAATGAACTTTATTAACTATAATAAAAAAAAATCTCTTGAACCTGAAATGAATAATGGTTTTCAAAATTCGTTAGACTTATTCGATAGTACTATTTCTGAATTAAAAAACATAATATATGGTCTTAAACCCTCAATTCTGGAGGAAATGGGACTAGGTCCGACATTAGCTTCTTTAATTAAAAAGATTTCTGAAGAAAGTACATTCCAAGGCAGCTTAAATATTTTAGGATTTGAACAAAGGTTAGACAAAAAGTTGGAATTATCTATTTATAGAATCATTCAAGAGGCATTAAACAATATTATAAAGCATTCAAATGCTAGTACATTTATGGTTCAGCTAGATGATTCGGATGGGAAAATAAAAATAAATATCTCGGATGATGGGATAGGCATATCAAATAACAATAAAGGACATAATGGATTCGGGTTATTGAATATTCAGGAAAGAGTAAAAAGCTTTGGCGGTACCTTTAAGATCGGACAAAATAATAATAAAGGAACTTATTTAAATATTAATATTCCAATAAAAGAAATAAAATGAACGATTCTAATTTAATTAATATTCTGATTGCTGATGATCATAAACTATTTAGAGCGGGAATCATCAAAATGTTATCGGATTATTCTGATATTCTAATTATAAATGAAGCCGAAAATGGAGAAGAACTTTTTGAAAAATATTTTGAAAATAGACCGGATATTGCCTTAGTTGACATCTCAATGCCGGTGCTCTCCGGAATTGATGCAGCCAAAAAAATTAGAATAAAAGATAGTAAAGCAAAAATATTGTTTTTGTCTATGTATGATTCCGAGGAATTTATTTATTCATGCCTATTATCCGGGGGAATGGGTTTAGTTAATAAAAATATAATGGAAGAAGAGCTTGTATATGCCATTAGGCATATCTTTGCTGGTCATCAATATTTTGGTAAAGAATTAAATGATGAACAATTAAGTGAAATATTTTTCAAATTTGATTCTATATTTAAAACTAATTCCGATAAATCAAAGTTCAATTTTACAAGAAGAGAAATAGAAATATTAAAATTAATCGGTAAAGGAAATACCAGTGCTGACATTGCAGAAAAATTATTTATAAGTATCAAAACGGTTGATACTCATAGAAAGCATATGGCAGACAAACTGAATCTAGAATCATTATCTGAGTTGCTTAAATATGCTATTGAATTCAATACAAGAATTGAAGGTTAACTCGAATTGAAACAACAGAAATTAAACTAAGTCAAATCGGCTTAGATTTTAACAATAACAATAATTATAGAACAAGGAAGAAATATGAAAACGCAAAATTTATCGCTTATTTTTTTACTACTTTTAATTACGCTGATAACTTTTAATCAAAATGCTCAGACTGTTGGAAAATTATATTCTAAAAGCGATGCGAATAATTTATATGGGCAAGTAATTACCTCTGTCAGTATAAATAGTTCAGATTTGCAGACCATGCTTTTACAAACTTCAAACTATATTATGTTTTCGATAATTAACGGAAATCTTGTTATATTAGATAATATCAGGAAACCACTTTCTCCGGTTAATATGACTGTTACCAATGAAGAGGTTTTTCATGTATTCAGTGTTTCAATGGTTCAAGAACTTTTAACAAAAGGATCGAATGCCGTGACATTTGTAGAAAATAGGCAAAATGTCCTAACTATAACTAATAGCGATACTACGTTGGAAGAATCGCAATTTTGCCCTCCATTCTGTGTCCCCCGGTG
Organism: Bacteroidota bacterium; assembly: GCA_021796135.1. The sequence continues at coordinate 10,476 of JAJYOQ010000036.1, read as the reverse complement.
AAATATGATGCTCCCAAGATTGATTGCAACTTTATCTATAATAGTTTGGCTATTTCCCCCAATTCGCCAATTTAAGGGGAAATTCTTTTTTTATTTTTTGATATTAGCTTTGTTAGATCCTTTGTTGGAATTAATTCACTTGTTTATTCATTTAAATCCGATAGAATTCTATTCAATAGGTAATTTACTTTTGATAATATCATTATTAAGTTTCAGCAAACTGCAAAAATACATGGGTTATTTAATACTTATTACAATTATTACTACATGGCTATCATTTTCTCTTGGTATTCGGGAAGTAATTATGATTATTATTTTAGAACATCTAGTAATATTGATATTTCTATTAAGGGTAACTCTATTAGATATTAACGATAATAGGCACATTAATCTTTTTTATATAATACTTGACTTCTACATACTTTCCATAATTTTTAAATTCTTTGGAACACTTATCGACTTAAGATTTGGTTTATTTTACTTTTACATTACTTCTGCATTTGAAATTTTAATAGGCACTTTCTTTATTCTGTACAATGAAAAGAATAGCCCAAAAGTAAAATTGAGATTTACAAATTAATCACTTAAACTTATTTCCTGCCTAGAAAATCAATTAAAGAATTTATAAATACCAATGGATGAGGCGGACAGCCGGGAATAAACAAATCAACTTTAATTTTATCGAAAATACTGCGGTTAAGCTCTTCTGACTCTGCGAAAACTCCTCCGCTTATTGCACAAGCCCCTACTGCAATTACTATTTTTGGCTCGCTGATGCTTTTATATGCATCCATTAAAGCAGGTACCATATTTTTTGAAATTGCTCCTGTTATTACAATACCATCTGCATGTCGGGGCGAAGCAACAAAATCAATTCCGTATCTTCCCATATCAAAATTTACGTTGCTGCAAGCGGCTAATTCCATCTCACAACCATTACAGCCTCCAGCTGAAACTTGCCTTAGCTTTAAAGAACGACCGAATAATTTATGTATTTCCTTTTTTGATTCAATAGCGGTTTGTTTAAAATTCTCAAATGCCATACCTGAAGAAATAATTAAGCGCTCTCTTTCTGTGCTTCCTAATTTATATTCATTGGAAAATTTAATTGCGCCGTTTTTGCAAACTCGTTCACATTCTCCGCAAAAAATACATTTACCAAGGTCTATGGAAAGTGGGTCAACTTTAATTGCACCGGTTGGACAAATATCTTTGCAGGGAATGCAGTCCTCTGTGCATTTTGTTGCATCTAAAACCGGGAAACCTGGATGTGTTGGAACAGGGGAAGCTGCTCTAATATCCGGTATTGCCTGATATCCATGTCTTTTTCGTAACTTTAATAAATCGAACATCTTTTACCTTATTAAATTCTATAAGTCGAAACCGCTATATGAAAGATTAAAACTTTTATTGCATAGAGGAAAATCCGATATTCCTTCGTTTCTGACTGCAAGAGATAAAGCAAACCAATTATTAAACGAGGGATCTTTAATCTTAACCCGGCTGATTTTTCCGTTTTTATCCGAAATTACTACATGTGCTATTTCTCCCCGCCATCCTTCTGTTAATGAAACAACAAGAGTATCCGGCTCAATAGAAGATTTTGTATTTTTTATCTCCCCGTTTGGTAAATTATTTAATAGTTCCAGAATTATTTTTATTGATTGCTGAATTTCAATAAAACGGATATATGCACGTGCAAAAACATCTCCTGTATTTAATGTTAATTTGTGCACGGGAAAATTTTCGTAAACTCCGAATGGATGATCGGAACGCACATCTATCGCCATTCCGCATGCTCTTGCAGCCGGACCTACCATTCCGATTTCAAGAGCGGTTTCTTTTTTAATTGTTCCGGTTTTTTCAAATCTTGAAATAACAGATGAAGATGAGAATAATACCTCCGATGCAAGTGTAACTTCGTCTGTCAATTGATTAATCGTTGATATTATTTTCCCGGTCAGATCAACCGATAAATCAAAATTAACTCCGCCCATTGTAATTAAATTTCTACCGAATCTATTTCCGCAAATAGACATCGTCGTATTAATAATTTTTGTGCGCAAAGCGCCGAATACAGAATTGCCGGTTAAATATCCTATATCATTCGAAAGCGCTGATAAATCCCCGAGGTGTATGGCAACTCTTTCTAGTTCAAGTGCAATCGTGCGAATTGACTTAGCTCGTTTTGAAATCGAAACGCTGCTTAATGATTCTATAGCCCGTATAAATGTACCTGCATGACCTATCACTGTATCTCCGGCTATCGATTCGGATAGCTTTTGAAGATAAATGGGACGAGTATTATTTTTAATAAACAAATCTTCAATGCCCCGATGCTGAAATCCGAGTTTAATTTCCAAATGATAAATTTTTTCTCCGTGACAGGAAAATCTAAAATGACCCGGCTCAATTATCCCTGCATGGATTGGACCTACTCCAACCTCGTGAACATCTTCTCCTGTAATACTAAAAAAATCATATTGCTGTTCGGCACTGTTAATTCCGGCGATTCCTTTTCTGACGGGCTTGAGCCATGGATGACCTTCCGGCTTTATTCCGTATTGTTCAAAAAATTCCCTTTCAAATAAATGTGCCGAAGGAATTTCTGTTGTGATAGAGTTATAGGAGTTTTCTGACTTAAATATTGTCGAAGTAATCAATAATTTTGATGCAATGTCATCAGCTATAATTACATAGAGAATGACTTCTTCATTAATTTTATTACCAAAAAATTGGACTAACCTTTTTCCGCTTTTAATATTAAAAATTAATTCAGTTCTTAATTCCTCCATTTGTAACACAGGTATATCGTGCAATGAAACGGTCTGAAGGTTTTTTATCTCAATATATTTCAATCGCTTTTCCATTTTAATGAAAGAAACCTGCGGCATTGTTAATGAGAGTAAGAACTTGCTGCGGCATATCAATTCCGATAATTAAAAGTAATAATAATAAAATTATTTGGGGTGAATAAGCTGTCAAACTTAATTTTATGATTTCCTTCTCTCCGTTTAGGGGTTCACCGAAGGACATTTTAAAAACTGCACTGCTCATTCCAAAAGTTATAATTATTAGCAATATGAAAAGCGGAATTATAAGCCAGCCCATACCGGATAACCACAAGGCTCTTATGATAAGAAATTTGCTTAAAAATATTGGGAAAGGCGGCAATCCTATAATTGCCAGCATGGAAACAATCCAAAGCCATCCGGTGCGCGGGTCTCTTTTTAACAGTCCTTTAACATCTTCGATTTTTTTACTCTTATTTAAATGAAGAATATTTCCTGAGGTCAGAAATAAAGACGATTTTGATAGTGAATGAGCAAGTAAATGTATCATTACTGCAAAAAATCCTAAAGTACCGAGAGATATTCCGATGAATAAAATCCCCATATTTTCTATTGAGGAATATGCCAGCATACGTTTATAATTTTTTAATCGAAGCATAAAGACTGATGTTACGACTAAGGAAAGAAATCCCGTAAGTAGAAAAAGAGAATTAGAAAAAACTTGTGAGTTCGCTTTAATAAATATTTCATGGATTCGGAGTAAACCCAGTAAAGCAGAGTTCAGCAGCGCTCCCGAAAGTAATGCAGATACCGGCGAGGGAGCTTCCGAATGCGCATCTGGAAGCCATGCGTGAATTGGGGCTATTCCTATTTTTGTTCCGAATCCGACAAAAATAAATGCAAATGATATTTTAAGCCAGAAAGGATTTATTTCATTTGCCTTCGCATATAAATCAGAAAAGAAAAGCGAATTTATACTCCTGCTTCCGATTGATAGGAGAATAATTCCTACAAAAGCTAATGCTATTCCCACGGAACATATATAAACATATTTCCAGGTTGCCTCTAATGAAGATTTTTTCTTCTCAAAATATATTAATAATGCACTTGTTAATGTTGTCGCTTCAATAAATACCCATAGCAATGCTAAATGAGTGGATAATATCACTCCCGACATTGCAACAATGAAAAAAAGTATTTCGGCAGTATAAACAGATTCTTGCTTCTCGGTTAATTGATGCGCTTCAAAATAAAATAAACTGTAAACTGCAACGCTCGCAAAAACTAATGTCATCACGGTAAAAAAATACAGTCCGAGTTTATCAAATTTAAAATATAAAATTAACCAATCCGGCAAAATATACCATTCAAAATTCGACCAGACTGCAATTGCAGCTAAAGCGTAAACAAGTACTGATCCGAATAATGCTATTCTGTTGAAGTATGACTTCTTTATTATAAGACTAAGGGTTCCTAAAATGATGGGTAAAAAAAGTATTATCGTTATCATCGTTAATCTTTCAATTCCGTTAATGTATCAATATGATTACCGTCATACATCTCCTGAATTTTATTAAAGAAGATAACGAATAAATATATTCCTACAAATAAATCAAGAAGCACTCCTACATTTACAAGCATCGGCATTTCATTAGCAACTGAAAGTGAAAGTAGAAAAATTCCGTTTTCCAAAATCATATAACATAAAATGTGCGTGATGATTCTTTTTCGGTTAATTATTAAAAATAAACTAGCGACAATAAGTATTATTGATACTCCGAAATAAAGCGGCTTAATGCCGGCATTTGTTTTAGCAGCCCAAAAGGCTGCAACAAATCCAAACATAAAAATTATGCTCGCTATTAGAACAGAATAAAATTGTGAAATGAAAGGTTCGACTTCTCTGCCGATTTCATTTTTCCTGATTACAGAAAGTAAAAAGTATGGAATAATAATTCCTTTAATAATTAAGGTTTCTAAAATCAGAAAAGCAAAATTCAGCCAGGTAATATCTTTTACATCAACTAAAATCAATAAAAAAAGTATAGTCCCCTGCAGCGCTAGTGCTTTAACATAAGCTTCAATTCGGCTTGCAGCAAAAATGTATAAAATTGTTGTACCTAATAAAATTATTAATATATCGGACATTAAAGACCTTTCCCTGAAAATTGTATTCCGGCTCTTAAAAAGAAGGCGATTATAGCAAATGCGATTAATGAGAAAGCTGTCATGAAGAATATAAATTGTGGTACATGTGAAATTCTTAATCTGGCTATTAGAGACTCGACTAATCCTATTATCATAAAGATTAATATTAAAATAAAAGTGAAAAGCATAAGAGCAATAGGCAATGTTAAATATAAAGGAACTAATAAATTGGCAATCAGCATGGATATAATCACCATTTTTAAAGCTGCAGAATATAATATAAATGCCAAATCTATTCCTGAATAATCTAAAATCATTACTTCGTGAATCATTGTTAATTCAAGATGTGTATTAGGATCATCAATCGGAATACGGCTTCCTTCGGATAACACCATTATGAAAAGAGAAATAACCAGTAATATTTTTACAAGGATTGTATAACCCGTGCTCATATTTAACACGGCAAAAATTGAACTGAATGAAATCTGATTCGTTAATAATGCAAGAGAACCCATTATAATAAAAAAAGCGGTTTCAACTATAGTCGAATATGTAACTTCTCTGCTAGCGCCTATTCCTTCAAAACTACTGCCGGTATCTAAAGCAGCCAGAGTCATCATAAATTTTGAAAAACCTAATGTATAAGAAAATAAAATAAAATCTCCGTTAAAACTAATCACCGAACCAAGAAATGGAAGCGGAATTAGCATTAACGCAAATAATGATGAAGCAATATTTATTGAAGGTGATATCTGGAATATAAATGATGTGGTTTTGCTTATTACTTCGCCTTTTTGCATTAATCTGGCAAAATCAAAATATGGTTGTATAATGGGTGCGCCTTTTCTGCCTGCCCATATTGCCTTAACTTTGTTAATCAATCCGGTAAAAAAGAAAGGAGATATTATAACTAAAGCGATAATAAAATACTTTAGCATCATTTAACTCCTAAAATCCATATTAGAATAAATAACAAAAAGATTAAACCATAAATTATATACTGCTGCATTTTTCCGCTTTGTATCCATGAAAACAAGTCAAGGAATTTCCTCAACCATTTTAAATTCGGCTGAATTAAAAATCGTTCAAAGAAATCTTGTGAATTACTGTCAAGTGAAGCTTCTTTCGGGAAAAGAACTGGCTCTTTGTTTACGTTAATCTTTTGTGGAACAATCTCGGAAATCAGGCTTAAAAATGGCTGCGCAAAAGAACTGCTTGTATATTGTATGCGGCTGCTTTCTTTTTGATAACCGCAGTCCCATGTTTTAAAGTATTCCACTCGCTTTCTCTTTAAAAGAAGATACCTTATAAAATAAAAGAATAAGATAAATGAAGTGAAAATTAAAATATAGCCCGACAATATTTTTAGATTCATTTGAATTTTTGAAAATTCGTTCATGGAATTAATTGGTAAAAATTGTTTTAAAATATTCACAAGCAGCGAAACAGTCAGATATGGGAACAATCCGGTAATTATTATTATAACAGCGAGAAATATCATCGGCGCAAGAAGCGAAAAATCTTTTTCCCTAAATTTTTCTTGATACTGAGTTCGGGGATTGCCTAAAAAAGCTATACCGTATGCTTTAGTGAAACTTAATAACGCCATTGCCCCGGTAAAAGCTAATCCCGAAAACCCGAGTATGGCAAAAATATTTATGGACAAATTATTTATTGAAAGACTTCTGGCTATCCCAAGATAAATTAGTAATTCACTTATGAAACCGCTGAATATAGGCAAGCCGCTTATGGCAAGTGAACCGATTAAAAACAAAACCGAGGTAACAGGCAAATATTTTAGTAATCCTCCTAACTTATCAATATTTCTGGTATGTGTATTAAGATAAACTATACCTGCCCCGTAAAATAAAATACTCTTGAAAGTAAAATGGTTAACTATATGAAGTAAAGCTCCGAGAAATCCTAACATGGCAATTATTGAATTGTTATATACTACACCAAGCATTCCTATTCCTATACCCATTCCGATAATACCTATATTCTCTACGCTTGAATAAGCTAATAATTTCTTCAAATCTTTCTGCGAAGCCGCATTGGCTATGCCGGTAATTGCTGTTAGAAGTGCTATTGAAAAAAATGTGTATGCAATAGTCGAATTTATATTTCCGCTTAATAAAATAACTCTCAGTATTCCGTAAATACCTGTTTTAATCATAACTCCTGACATTAAAGCTGACACACCAGTCGGAGCTGCAGGATGTGCTTTGGGTAACCATGTGTGCATAGGTATGAACCCGGCTTTTGTTCCGAAACCAATTAAGAAGAGAACAACAATTAAATTTGAAAAACCATTAGAGTTGTTTAATACGCTTCGGAATGAATTAAAATCAAGGGAGCCGGATGACGCCGAAACCCATGCGAATCCGGCTATTAAAAATGCAGCTCCTACTTGCATAGAAATTAAATAATATAGTCCCGATTTTACGACTTCAGATTTATCATTCTCAAAGCTAACCAAAAAGAAAGAAGAGATTGACATTAATTCCCAGACAATCAAAAACACGATTGCGTTTTGTGCTATCACTACAAGGAGCATTGAAACAGACAATATCCCAAAAAAGAAATAGAAAGAAGAAAGCGATAGTTTTTTCGAAGCATACATTTTCATATAGCTGCTGGAATATATCGCGCTCAACAAAGAGCCTATAGAAATTATTATTACAAACAAACTCGCTAAAGGGTCTAAACGAAAAGAACATATACCTAATGGGTCGGATAAAATAAATTTTGCTTCAGCTTGACCTCCGCTTAACAAAATATTAAATGATTGAGGAAGTAAAAAAAATTGGGCAGCTAAAGCAAAAGAAATAAAAACAATTTTTTTTAATTTATCACGAAAGAAAATGGAAATAACACCGCCGGTTAAGAATAAAATAATCCCAGTTAAAATAGCTGTCATTAATTCTTAATTCCTTTATTACGCCAATCTGACTCCATGGCAATAACATTTGTTAGAATTTCTTCCTTTTTAGCTTTCCTTTTTAACAGTTCTAAAAAAATATTATTTTGACATAAATATGAAATTTTAGAAAGTGCTTCCAAATGCATACGGGGATTAGCTGTAATTAAAATAAACAGTGTATGAACAGGTTGATTATCTAATGCTCCAAATTCGATTGGCTTTGATAAATAACAAATCGAAACACTCGAATTATTCCCGTCGGTCACTATGGGATTTCTTGGATGAGGAATTGCAATGCCGCTCCCTATTGCAGTAGGCATTAACTCTTCACGGTTAAGTAATGCTCCCAATAATTCGTCCTTTGTTAAATTCTCCGGCAACTTTATCCTTTCAACAGCATTTCGCAAAATATCCGGAACACTTTCCCCGGAGTCAAGGTTTATTATTCCGCCTCTTTCTATTAGTACTGATAATGTCGTCTGATTTTCATTATTAATTAAATTGATTAATGAAGAGGAAAACTCCTGCCGGGTTTTTAAGATCCATTCATTAATTTCAGCACGGCTGAATCTGTATTGGTGGTTAATTTTATAAAAAGGAATTTCATTCTTCTTAATCCATTGATAAACAGTTTTCTCAGGTACGTTTAGTAGAGTTACAATATCCTTGATTTTCAAATCCATAAAATTTTTTTATGCAAATTTAACATTTATTGATGTGAAGTTAAAGATTAAGGGTTAAAATCTCATTGTCATACCCGCGAAAGCGGGTATCCAAATACTAAGGTAAAAAGGGGCAACGTATTAAGAATTTTTATAAAAATAGGCGGCTTATAGCCGCCTGCAAAGAAGTGCAAAGTTATAAATTCCAGGAGAGAGATATGTGGAATAGATTTGTTGCTAGCTGGCTTGTGCTGCCGTTGTATTCGTTTGCAACAATACTCGGATTACTTGCTGTCTCCGAACTGTTAAGACCTATTTCATATGCCGCGTTTAAAGTAAAAGCATTAGTCAACTTATATCCTGCTCCGATTGTAATATGGTTTTCTACAATTGCAGGGAATACCGGGAAAACTGTGGTGGAAGGAACAGGATTGTTTCCATAAGCAAATCCCGCCCTTACTGTAAGTGCTTCGTTTATATCATATTCTCCTCCGATTTTTACCAGAATTACATCTTTCCAATTCATTGGAAAATTAATTGAAAAACTTCCGGTATTTCCCATCATTGTCATTATATTCGGATTTGATCCATTGGAAAGATTTAGACTCATATTGTCAAAAGCATTTTGCCAATTATACCATTCAACATCAAACCCGGCACGAAATGAATCTGTTGCCTTGTAAGAAAGCCCGAAACCTAATGATTGAGGTAGTTTCAACTTTGCTTCCAGATTGTAATTGTCAATAGCGCCTTTTTGTAAGTTTATTCCCATGTTTGTAAACTGTGTCATCACTGCACCTTGAGCTTGCTGTTGAGTTGCGCCTGGATTTTGTGCCATATAGCCCATTACAGCTTTTCCAAATGCATCATTTAGCTGTGCAGTCATATCCATAGTAGCTTTACCATTTTTGTAAGTCAGTGAAGTAGGAAGTGAATATGTTAATCCGAGAGAAATTTGATCATTAACTTTATAAGCAAATCCTATTCTGCCTGTAAAACTAATTGCAGTTAAATTATTCATGTTTGCATCAGCCGTAACTTCTTGATATCCGAATCCGCCCTGTGATGGCGGTGCAGCAAATAATTGTCCGAATGTCATTCCCCCCGTTTGTGGAATCACGCCTTTCATAGCCGAAGGGGAAAGACTATAGGGCATCTGAAACTCAAGCATACTGTATACTAATTGAGCGGTTATACCAATTGAAAAGGAAGATGTAAATTTATAAGATGCGGAAGGTCCTCCTTGCATAACAGCTAATTTTGAATGATATGTCTGAGGGACATAATTTCCGTTTTGATCAACAAATAATGCATGATCTAAAGTGAAATCAGAACCCATTCCGCCTTGAGTAAAAAGTCCTATTCCCCAGGTTAAATTATTATCAGCACTTGATACGTATGAAATATCAGGCATGGGGAAATAATTTGTCTTTCCGTCTTTATTATTTAAAGCATTTTGAAAATGAAGCGATGGCACCATCAATGAAAAATTTGCATCTAACATTGAATTAGATAGAAAAGAAATTCCCGCAGGATTGGTCATCATTAAATCGGGATTATCAAAAAAACCGATATCAACACCGCCCCTTCCCATAGTTCTAGCATCAAACCCGACGAGCTTTGTTCCGGATTGAGCAAATAACGACATGGAAAAAATAAATAACATTATAACTAAAGTTCCATAAGATTTTTTCATAACTATTCCTTTATTTAAAATATAGATTTGATTATTGTGTAGAGAAGAATTATTCCGTAAGATACCGTACATTATAAAACCCGTTTATATAAATTAAATTTTTGCTTTTATTTTAACAGCAAAAATTATTTCAAAATCCCCTGTCCTTCATTCAAAATTCAGCATTCAAAATTCAAAATTAAAACTAGCATCCTTCCCGAACCGCTTTTGATTTCCCGCTTTTTATACTTTCGACCGATTGTGCCTGAGACACTT
>JAJYOQ010000442.1 GCA_021796135.1 Bacteroidota bacterium | reverse complement strand
GGATGACGAGCAGCAAGCAAGACAAAGCGATTTTTGCGAAACTAGATGCCGGTTTTAAGAAATATTACGATTTGCCTTACGGTCCGGAGTATTGCGCTCCGGCGGGACATAATGACCAAAGCGTGGCGAATTGCTCGAGTGTAACATGGTTGGGATTTCTGGATGTTTACTTGAGAGGCAAGAAGGAGCATGATACAAACCGTTCGAGAATATTTCATATGCTTATGAAGCATGCACATGATGCGGGTGGGATTCCTTTTCCGGAAGGTATGGGGATACTTGCTTACCTGACCGGCGGAGCAGGTAGAACCTGGGATAACGGCAATTTCTTCCACATGCTTATCTGTGGAGTTTATGGTTTAGAAAAGAGTAAAGACGGAATAAAGATATCAGCACCGGAAAAGATTGGTGGTGTACCCTTAACAGAGCTAAAGAATTTCCGGTGGCATAAAGCAATCTATAACTTCAAATGGACCGGCAAAGGAAAGCACATAAAAGAAGTTATTATTGATGGTAATAGAATTACACCTGATCCGGTTGTTTACAAGCTTACTAATAAGACGGGTAAACACGAAGTTGAAATAGAACTTTACAAATAAGCCTTTCCTTATTCAAAAAAACGAATCAATTTTAAAAGGAGTTACTAACCATGGTAAAAAAAAAGCTTAATTATTTGGACTTTTTTGCTAATAGTGTTGCTAAACGCCCAAAGTACTCTTTTAGGGGGACAAGAGTTTGAGTTAACAAAACAAAAAGCTAAAGAATATATGGCAGGGTATGATAAATCCGTTGAGCTAATCGATAAAACGATGTCAGGCTCTAGTGATTCCACTACGGATATAATTATGTGGTATGACTGTGATAGTGGAACATCAATAAATACACGTCCTGACAATGGTTGGTGGCCATTAAATCCGGGCTACCCCAACGATCCGGTTGCGGGAGGATTACTTACCAATAATTATTACTACTTAAAGCGCGCATCGGACGGGGCGATATTGGATTCAGCGCGTCCGCCGGAGAGTGATAGTTTCAGCTTGCAGATTTGGGATGTGTCACAATATATTGGTACGGAGGTATATATCGAAATAGTTGATAATAATTCAGGAAGCGGATATGCCTGGCTTGCTGCAGATGATTTTATATTGGGTGGAGAGACTGGAGACACTCTTGATTTTGAATCAGGTAGTTATGCCGCTGATTGGCAAGTAATAAGTGGAAATGCCTTTGGAACTACCCCGAATTCCACTGTTCATGGGTCAATGTCGGGACAGCAGGGTAAATATTGGGCAGATTCCTGGAGCGGCGCTGGAGAATCGGCAATAGGTGTGCTACGTTCTAAAAATTTTACGATAACAAAATCTATAACATCAAGGGCCACAATAAGCTTTTTGAAAGCTGGATGGGATGGTACGGGGGGTAATGGCCCGTGGAGAACAACGACATCCCTTTTGGGCACATATCAAAGTCAAGACCCAGCAGTAATTAAGCAGCATGCTTACTGGATTAAGGCTTTAGGTTGTAATGTTATGGCATGTGATCTTACCAATTCAGGTCCATCAGGGAAGGGTGCACCCTATTATTTCAACGGTATAAATCTAGCATTTGAATTGATATTAAAAAATTTACCCGAAATAACTGAGTTTGAAGCTCCTTCTGTATATCCTGTTATAAGATTAACCGGAACAAATTATAGTAATTTAACCTTAATGTTAGATGATATGTATGCTCTATACCAGCAATATCCGGCTAAATGGTATAAATTAGATGATGGTACAGCTAATAAGGATAAACCTTTTATTGAAATTTTTGCTGATTGGTCTCTATTAAATACGTGGGCACAAAGTGGAATTCCAGCACAGGCACAGGATGATAGATTTAATATTCGATATAGCAACGGATATTTACTTTCGCAACCGGCTATAACGCAACTTGATAACAATAATATCCATAAAATTCCAGGAAGTGTACCATATTGGTTATTTGTTGAAAACACGCAAGATCCTTTAAAAGGTTACGGTTACTATGAACCGGTGTATAAAGAAATGCCTAATGGTCAAGGTGTCGAACAAATGATAACATGGGCATCTGTCTGCATTAATGGTAGTGACTGGGATGGCTTGAGGGATACAGTAGATGGTAAAACCCCAATAGTGCGTTATACAGAACCTGTATTTAATCTTAAACCAAAAGTATTACTGGCATGCAGGTTTAATTATCCAATAGCATGGCTTAGTCATCCGTGGGAAGGTGTCTCCCGCAATAAAAGTACGCACATTGAACCAAACGTAGATTGGGGCTTTTTAGAATTTAATAATGTTGCAGACGAACTGTATAGCGTAAAAAATTATGGAAAAGTTGCTCCACCAACCCCGGTCATTGAATCTTTCAATGCTGTCCAAAATATTCTAAAAATAAAACTTGATGGATTCCCGCTTGAATATCGTATTTCTAATAATGAAAATTTAGGTGGTACACAGTGGACATTTTTAAATGTTGGAAAGGGTGGTATGATACTAGACTCCACAATTGACATAGGTAAAGAGATTTACATACAAACACGAAATAGCTTTGGCGTAAGTCAAGAAGTGGCTCAGAGTGTCTCAGGTGTTAAGAAATCGGATTCGAGTATCCCGAATAATTTTGCATTATCACAGAACTATCCGAACCCATTCAATCCATCAACAGAGATTAAATACAGTATTCCTAAAAGCGGCATTGTTACTCTTAAAGTCTACAATTTGTTAGGCCAAGAAGTTGCAACTTTAGTTAATCAGGAACAAAAGTCCGGAAACTATGTTGTAAATTTTGATGCTTCTAAGTTAGCAAGTGGAGTTTATATGTATCGAATTGAAGCTAATGGATTTTCTTTAACAAAGAAGATGGCACTCTTAAAATAAGTTGGAGCATTATTTGAAATAAATGTTGATAGAAAAAGTGGTCTCTTTCTAAACAAAAGAGACCGCTTTAATTTTTATTTAAATTTTTCATCGGAACCTGTCAAGAAAAATGAGACAAAAAATTATTTTAATTAGTCGATCCTTAAAAAGCCAATCGGTTGTAGAACAATACTCGGAGAATGTCTACTACCAATATCTCTGTGGACAGAGTGAGTTTGTTGTCCATAGCCCTTGTCAAGCAAGTGAGTTGGTTCATTTCCGCAATAGAATTGGTCAGAGCGGAGTAGATTCTGAAGGAAAGCATTCGGATAAACGGAGATGATAGATTTGATCCTGATGTAAGCATAGATACGACAGTACAGGAGAAAAACATCATCTATCCAACGGACAATAAATTACACAGAAAAATCATTTCAAAAAGTAAAGTTATTTCAGAAAAGGAAGACTGTATTGTGTTTCAAATATTTTGACATAAAAAACGAAAACTTAAATGACAATATTATATTGCAATTAAAAAGTGGTTTAAAAACAATGATAAAAAACAAATTAAACATTTGGTTTATTACGTTTATATTAATCATAAGCGCCTTAAGTAATATTTGGGGTATTCAAAAAACCGAACCGGCAAAACGGGTATATACTGATCGTATGGCAGGATACGACAAAACCGTTGTCTTAACAGATGAAACAATTCCAAACTCTTGTATTATGACCTATTTTCAGCACGGCATAAGGTATACAGATATTAACTATCTGGTAAAAATAATGCCGAGCTTCGAAATAGATGGAAAAGATGTTATGCCGTCTCAAGTACAAGACATTTCTGTGAATGACTTTCCCGGCGGAGTTGTTGCAAGATTTAAGATCAAAAACATTCTAATAGAGACGAAAATTAGACCGCTTATGGTAGGTAGAGAAACGGATTCTTGGGAGGGGGCTGCACTTTATGAAATTAAAACCAATCCAAATATTCCTGTGATAATACATATCGGAAGCGGTAAAACACTCTCATTATTACCAGGCAGAAATCTATTGCCTCTTAACAATGCAGATGTACGTAAGGATTCGGTTA
>JAJYOQ010000441.1 GCA_021796135.1 Bacteroidota bacterium | reverse complement strand
GCCAGGCAAAGAACCATGTTATAAATGTCTTTCAACATACAATACCTACAATCAATGTCGAACCCTTACAGCAGCACTTATGGATTGTTGAAGAGAACATGATTCGTATTCGAGGTAAGGAAAATAATTTTTAAGTAAAACGAATCCATATAATTAAGTAGATTTATTTCTTATAACGTATATTATAGGAAAGTCAATAATTATCACATTATTTAACTCTGAGGTATTATGAAATTTAGATTACTTTTAACAGTCATTTTTGGAATTTTATTTATATGTGTAACTCAAACTAAAGCACAATGGGTTAAAATAAACTCCACTCCATATCCTTTTATTACTTCTCTTGCTGTCACCCCCAACGGAGCAGGAGGCACAAATCTCTTTATCGGGCTTTGGAGGAGCGGCGTCTACAAGTCTACCGATAATGGCACCAGCTGGACTGAAGCCGATGCCGGCATGTCTTATACAGGTTATGTAGTTCATACTTTTGCCGTCAGCCCTGAGGGGAAAGACAGCACGAATCTATTTGCAGGAACTGAACACAGCGTCTATCTTTCCACTGATAATGGCACAAGTTGGGATGATTTCGATACTGTTTCAAGCCATGCACTTCTTGATGTTGTTAGTCTTGCTATCATCCCTAATGGGACAGGTGGCATTAATCTCTTAGCCGGGACGGATGACGGCAACGGCGCCTTTCTATCAACCGACAGAGGTACAAGCTGGTCTGCTGTCAATAACGGCTTGACAAATAATTCTGGTACGTATTCTGTTTTTGCTCTTGCTGTCACCCCCACCGGGCCCAACGGGGTAGGAGGCACAAATCTCTTTGCCGGGACGGATAACGACGGCGGCGTCTTCCGTTCCACCAATAACGGCACAAGCTGGACTGAGGTCGACTCCGGCTTGACAAATACTTATAATGGAATTTTTGGTACACCTACTGTAAATGTTTTTACCATCTCTTCCGGGACAGGCGACACGAATATCTTTGCCGGGACGCATGGTTTCGGTGTCTTCCGTTCCACCAATTACGGTACAAGCTGGTCACAAGTAAATACCGGTTTGGCAGACTCGGAAATTACTGCTTTTGCGGTCAGTCCCAACGAGGCAGGCGGTACAAATATCTTTGCAGGAACTTGGGGCGGAGTATTCCTTTCCACCAACAACGGTACAAACTGGACTGCGGTCAATACCGGATTTACAGAAGATACTGTTACTGCTTTGGCAATTGTCCCCAACGGAGCAAGTGGCTCAAATCTTTTTGCGGGGACTCTTGACGGCGGCGTTTGGAGACGTCCGCTTTCGGAAATGATTACCGGTGTGAAAGAAGAACAGAATAATTTACCGTCAAACTTCGCACTTGAACAGAATTATCCTAACCCATTTAATCCAACGACAACAATAAATTACTCCGTTTCTAAAACAAGTATGGTAACGATAAAGGTTTATGATATTCTGGGAAATGAGGTAGCAAGTCTGATGAATGAGGAAAG
The DNA here is from genome assembly GCA_021796135.1 of Bacteroidota bacterium. The sequence continues at coordinate 2,481 of JAJYOQ010000441.1, read as the reverse complement.
ACCGGCGGGAAGGTATTCTGCTAATTTTACTGCAAGTAAACTTGCCAGTGGGGTTTATTTTTATAGAATGCAGGCGGGAAGTTTTACGGAGACGAAGAAATTAATTTTGATGAAATAGAATTTCTATTTTAATTATATCAACTTCAAGGCTGTCGATCGACAGCCTTTGTAGATTTATTTCTTATAACGTATATTATAGGAAAGTTCACGGTTTGGTGCAGCATGATATCTACCATGCAGAACAAATAGCTTTGCTTAAGAAAATCTAAAAATAAAATTTAGGAGAATAGGAATGGATGTTATTAAAGATAATGAAAACTTCGGACGTAATAGTTTGTATCTTATCTCCGCTTTCGCTTTCTTTGAGCTACTAATTCATCTATATACAAACGCATTTGCGAGCTACGGATATTTCCGCGATGAATTATACTATATCGCGTGCAGCAACCATTTAGCAGCAGGCTACGTTGACCAGCCTCCGCTTTCAAGTTACTTACTTTTCATAAGCATTAAACTTTTCGGCGATTCAATCTTTGCCTTGCGTCTTTTTCCTGCTATTGCTTCCTCATTTACCGTTTTTATAACAGGCTTAATGGTACACAAACTTAACGGAGGATATTTTGCAATTACCGCCGCTTGTGTTTCGCTTGCTCTTGCACCGCAGTTTCTAGGTACAAATACAATTTATTCCATGAATACTTTTGATTGGCTGTTCTGGTCTCTTGCTGCTTACTTAGTAATATTAATTGTTCGCTCAGACCACTCCGGCGGATCGAAAGCAACACAAAAACTCTGGATCTGGCTCGGAGTGGTTTTAGGACTTGGACTTCTAAATAAAATTGATCTTCTCTGGTTCGGCGCCGGCTTGTTTGTTGGTCTTATTCTTACCCCGCAAAGGAAGTATTTTAAAACTTTGCAGCCTTATTTTGCCGGAATAATCGCTTTAGTTTTGTTTATACCGTACGTTGTCTGGAATATTACCCATAATTTTGCAACCCTTGAATTCATACACCGTGCGGCAACAATAAAATATTCCTCACGAAATCCGCTTACTTTTATTTCGGACATACTGCTTGTAATGAATCCGGTAACTATACCAGTCTGGCTTGCCGGAATTTATTTTCTGTTTTTCCATAAAGATGGAAAAACATATAAGCTCACCGGTTATATTTTCCTGGTTTCATTTTTGATATTGATAATGAATTGGCATTCGAAAGTTGAGTACATTGCACCTGCATTCCCGATGCTGTTTGCTGCCGGCGGGGTTATGCTTGAAAAGCTTGCAGTTCGTAAAAGCTTTGCCTGGATACAGTATACACTTCCGGCAATAATTGTTTTAATAGGATTGATGCTTATACCGTTAGCGCTGCCAATTCTTCCTGTAGAAACATTTATAAACTACTCTCGAACTTTGGGTATGGCCCCGTCAACCAGCGAAGCACAACAATTGGGGAGTCTCCCTCAGTTTTATGCAGACATGTTCGGTTGGAAAAATATGGCTGACTCTGTTTCAAAAGTTTACCTAACTTTGTCACCCGAAGAAAGAAAGAAAACAATTATATTTGCACAGAATTACGGTGAAGCCGGCGCAATTGATTTCTTCAGAAAAGATTTCCCGCTGCCGAGAGTAATTTGCGGACATAATAATTACTGGTACTGGGGTCCGGGCGATACAACCTTTACAACTTTAATTGTTATCGGCGGCGCTAAGGAAGACCATTTAAAAACTTGCGCTTCGGTAGAGCAGGCAGGAACAGTTCACAGCAAGTATGCTATGCCGTATGAAAATAATCTGCCGATATTTATTTGCAAAGATTTGAAATTACCGGTTTCCGTTATTTGGCAACGAGTAAGATTTTTTATTTAGATACATTTTAGAAATTGAATTCAGAATGATGGAATTTTATCCGACAGAATTTTACCAATCCAATCAACAACCCCCGCGGCTTGCCGCGTAGGTTGTTGATTTACTGCCGATAAAGCCGCGAGCGCTGCAACCACGACCCAGTCGCTATAGATGATAGCAAAAACAAAGGCTATAGCAGTCAAAACAAATATGAGTATTTTTGAAAAAGCCATCATCCAGAGTTTAACAACTTTGTAGACTTATTTCTTATAATGTATATTATAGGAAAGACCTTAACTACAACAACTTGCAAACGCAATCAACCATCTATATTTTGTTAACCGCTTTAATGAAAATCACTTATAGCAAATTAACATCTTTTCGAAAATCGATTTTCGAATTTAACTACACTACCAATTGAGAAGCATTTGTAATTGCTTATGGATCAACGACTTATAATTTCTACTTTAACGCTTAAAAAAGAATTTTCGTAAACGAACCACTATACCTTAACGCCGGCTGCTTAAACATATTTCACATAGCTTAAAAATTGACCAATAAAGTCCTTTTATTTATTTTCACGTTTAATACTTCGCAAGCGGGTTAATAAATTATTCAATCAAATTATTTTCGAA
>JAJYOQ010000440.1 GCA_021796135.1 Bacteroidota bacterium | reverse complement strand
CCGATCTAATTGGGACAGTGTATGCCCTAATTTTAGCGCTCGGTTTCGCCTCTATTCCAATATACTTTTTTCTAATGGGAGGTAAATAATGATAAAGTTAGATTCTCGCGTACCCGAAGGAAATATTTCCGAAAAATGGTCTAACCATAAATTTTCGATGAAGCTTGTCAATCCTGCAAACAAAAGAAAATATGATATAATCGTTGTCGGTACCGGTCTTGCAGGCGCTTCTGCGGCAGCAACTTTAGGCGAATTAGGCTATAAGGTAAAAGCATTTTCTTATCACGATTCCCCTCGACGCGCCCATTCAATTGCCGCTCAAGGAGGAATAAACGCAGCGAAAAATTATCAGAACGACGCCGATTCTGTTTTCAGATTGTTCTATGATACCGTCAAAGGAGGCGACTTCCGTTCCCGCGAAGCTAATGTTTACCGCCTTGCTGATGTTAGTAATAATATTATAGATCAATGTGTAGCTCAGGGTGTACCTTTTGCAAGAGAATACGGCGGTATGCTTGCCAACCGTTCTTTTGGCGGCGCTCAAGTGTCAAGAACTTTTTATGCGCGCGGAGAAACCGGACAGCAATTACTCCTCGGAGCTTATGGTTCTTTGAACAGACAAATTCATCTCGGCAATGTCACAATGTTTTCTCGACGCGAAATGCTCGACCTTGTTGTTGTTAATGGCAAAGCGCAGGGCATTATTGTCCGTAATCTTGTTACCGGAGAAATTGAGAGCTACTCTGCTCAAGCTGTTATTTTAGCCACCGGCGGCTATATGAACGTTTATTTCTTATCGACAAATGCTATGAATAGCAATGCAACAGCTTCATGGCGCGCTCATAAACGCGGAGCTGTATTTGCCAATCCTTGCTATACACAAATTCATCCCACTTGCCTTCCGGTTCATGGTGAAGCTCAATCAAAATTAGTGTTGATGAGCGAAAGCTTGAGAAATGACGGAAGAATTTGGGTACCTAAAAAAATTGGCGATACAAGATCTCCTAAAGATATTCCCGAAGCTGAAAGGGATTACTATCTCGAAAGAAAATACCCTGCTTTTGGAAACTTGGTACCTCGTGATGTAGCTTCGCGTAATGCAAAATACGTCTGCGACGAGGGACGCGGCGTTGGAGGCGGTAGAGCAGTTTATCTCGACTTCTCGGAAGCCTTTAATCGTATCGGAAAGGAAGGCGTTAAAGATAAATACGGTAACCTGTTCGATATGTACCAGAATATTACCGGAACCGACCCCTATGAAGTTCCTATGCAGATTTATCCTGCGCCTCACTATGCAATGGGCGGTCTGTGGGTAGATTATAATCTAATGAGCAATGTCCCGGGCTTATTCGTTCTCGGAGAAGCTAATTTTTCTGACCATGGCGCAAATAGACTCGGCGCAAGCGCACTTATGCAAGGGCTTGCAGACGGTTACTTCGTTATTCCTTACACACTCGGAAATTATCTTACAACAGAGAAACCGGCTAAAGTGGATCCAAAATCTAATGAATTCAAAGAAGCAGAAAATAATGTAAAAGAAAATGTAAGTAAATTATTAAATGTTAATGGAAAACAAACTGTCGATTCAATCCATAAACGCCTCGGTCATATTCTGATTGACAAAGTTGGAATGTCCCGCAGCGAAACAGGATTGAAGCAAGCTATCAAAAGTATCAGTGAATTACGCGAAGAATTCTGGAAGGACGTTAAAATCGTCGGGAAAGGAAATGAACTTAATCAGACGCTTGAAAGAGCCGGCAGAGTCTCTGATTTTCTAGAACTTGGCGAACTGATGGCAATTGATGCATTAAACAGGAATGAAAGCTGCGGCGGTCATTTCCGCGAAGAATATCAAACAGTCGAAGGTGAAGCATTAAGAAGAGATGATGAATATTCTTATGTAGCAGCCTGGGAATTTAAGAAGCCGGGCGTGTGGGAACTAAACAAAGAGAATCTTGAATTTGAAACTATAAAATTAGCTACGAGGAGTTACAAATAATGGACAATAATCATATTCATTTGACGTTAAATATCTGGCGACAGGAAACTCCTTCATCAAAAGGTTATTTTGAAGAGTTTAAACAAGACGTATCGCCTGATTCATCACTCCTTGAAATACTCGACGAAATAAATAATCGTTTGGAAGCGGAAGGTAAAAGACCTATTGCTTTTGAAAGCGATTGCCGCGAAGGTATTTGTGGTACATGCGGGCTAGTCGTTAACGGGCATCCTCACGGTCCATTACCTAAGACAGCTACCTGCCAATTGCATATGCGTAATTTTAATGACGGCGAAACTCTTTTTATTGAACCATTCAGAGCAACTGCATTCCCTATAATTAAAGACCTTATTGTAGATAGATCCGGCTTTGATAAAATTCAACAAGCTGGAGGTTTCGTATCTTTCAACGCAGGCAGTGCACCTGATGCAAATGCTATTCTAATTCCTAAAAAAATAGCCGACCTTGCTCTTGATGCCGCCGAATGTATAGGATGCGGCGCTTGTGTTGCAGCTTGTAAGAATTCCTCTGCCATGCTTTTTGTCGCTGCAAAGGTTTCCCAGTTTGCGATATTGCCTCAAGGCCAACCTGAAAGGTATGAACGCGTTCAAGCTATGGTTAAGGTTATGGATGAAAATCTCTTCGGCAGTTGTACTAATACTTATGCTTGCGAAGCTGAATGCCCAAAAGGTATTTCCGTATCCAACATTGCAAGAATGAACCGGGAATACATCGGTGCTAAGTTTAAAACTGAAGAATTGGTTGATTAAGAACATATAAAATCAACTTTCCTTCTAAATCCCGACCTTTTGCTGCATATGGGCAGGCAAGTTACTCGGGATTTTTTTATTTTGAATTGTTATTTGGAGAGATTTTGATGTTTGATAAAGAAATAAAATTTATATCTGACTTTAGCCTTAATAAAGTAAAAAAATTCGGATCGTTTTTTACTTTTGCGAAGCTGTTAAGCAGTGATGTTCATCCGGCAATTATTCAATATATTTCCGCTGAATTGGATTTCCTTATATTTGAAGATAGGAAAAAACTTCTTCAACAATCTGCTTTTGATTATTCTGGCGCCGAAATAGCAAAACATTTGAACATTATCGGCGAAGAAATTAAAAGGGATAAAAAAATATCTTTTGAAGATATGAAGAAATTAATGCTTCAAGCTGTTTCGTTTAACATTAACTTTCTAATTAGACCCCGTTGGTCATTAGTAAAACTTGTCTATAATGAATCGGAGCAGAAAACATTTGAGGAAATCAAATTAGCTTTCAACTACATTTATTATTATGATTATATTAAGAACATTTTTCTCGGCTATCTTTCCAAAAGAAAATTATCTGTTTTAAGTATTACTGAATTCGAAGCTATTCTCACTAAAATTGACAAAGAATTATTTTCAGGACAAGCTGAAAAGTTTTTGGATAACTCGATCTATTCGACGGCAGAATTTTTTAATGAGGGCGGTGTTAACAAAACTACGATTTCTCCTGCTTATTTCGACCTTTTTCTTAAAGAGAAAAATTTAATCGACTATCAGTTTAAAATAAGGAAATATTTCCCGGCAGAGTCAAATCAAAATTTTAACGTCGAAGAGGTTAGAAAAGTTCTGTATTCAGCAACACTCCCGCAACCTATCAAAACAACGGAAGAAGAGATTATTACAGAGACCCAAACCAATCTTTTCAAAACTAATGCAAACGAAAATAGCTCCATTGAAAAAGACAAAGAAGAAGATAAAACGTTATCTACTTTTAATTTAGAAGAGCAGGAAACTCCGGAAAATAAGAAGAAAAACAAAATAATTTTAACGGATACCGAACAATCCCCAAATGAAAAATCAAAAGATGAAAATATTGAGCATGGACTAATTGACGACGATCTGCTATCTCTTTATGATTCCGAACTTCAATCCATCGAAGATGAATTGATGGAAATAAAAACCGACTTAAACAATTAGTCCATGCTCAATATT
>JAJYOQ010000439.1 GCA_021796135.1 Bacteroidota bacterium | reverse complement strand
TTTTGTCCAATTTTATTTTCTAGCAGCCAATAGCTAAAAGCTAACGGCTAAAATTCAGTACAGCTTTTTTCCCCTTGCAATAAAACAAATCTCCGTATATATTCAATTATCCCTTAGGGGAATGGATTCAGAATTTACATCCTTTCATTTATCAATGTACAAACTGCCCATGCAGGCAAATCCTAAAAGGGAGGAAGTAACGACACGGTTTACAATAAACGGAACGCTGGTTTTACTATTGTCTACTATATTTCAACATGGCGAAAAAAATAACAAAAGGTGTGTCAGTAATGTTCAAAAAGAGTGTTAGAATCAAATTTATTGTATATATAATTCTAGTTGTTGTAAACACTACTAATGTCTATCCTCAACAATGGAAAAGATTTGTGAATTGGAATGAGGGTGCATGTGTAGCGAGCCAAAATGATTCTATAATTTGGGTCGGAACGCATGTTGGTTTAGTAAGATGGGATGTAAAAAATAATAATTATAAAACATTTGGGTTAGAAGATGGTCTACCTACATCACATATTAATGATCTTAAATTTGACAAAAATGGAATCCTGTGGGCAGCAACAAACAAAGGTTTATTAAAATATGATGGGAATTCATTTCGCCTACTAAATTATCAAAATACTAACATCCCAAATGCACCGATCACTAAAATTGATATTGATTCACAAAATAATATCTATGCACTTTTGGGCTGGTTTATTGAGAACAATTCATATCAAACCGGGGGCATTATAACCTACGTTTCCAATGAATGGCATGTTTATAAAGGAAACGATTACAATTTTAGCTATCCTCCTGGATCACTGGTTGTGTATAAAGATACTGCGTTTATTAATGTAAGCGTAGGTGAACCTCAGTTCAATTGCAAGATCTTGTACATATCTAAAAATCAACTGAGAGAAGATTTAACTTGGAGGTACACATACTTTGCTAACAATTTTGCAGTTGATTACCAAGACAGTTTATGGGCTGCTGTGGGCACTCAATTACTAAAGAAAAGAAAGTACGGATGGGAAATAGTAATTGGTGAAAACTCCGGTTTACCCTCAGTATTAAATTTTGTTTGGAGTAATAATATTAATGGTCTGTGGTTTGGTGGACGAGGTCCTAATCTGTATTATCTAAACATTGATATGAATTTGAGAGGAACGAGATATTTTCCAAACTTACCTGCTGGGGTAAAACCCATACAAAATAATATCGCCGGCGAAAAGTTTACGGGTCAAGTTGCAACTTCTAATAAGCTCCAATATTTTATTTCCGAAAATGGCCTATTCCAATATGACCTGAACGGCAATCAAAAAAAGAAATACCAAATCGAAAAAACATTAGAGAATAATTACGTGTATGGATTGGGACTTTCACCTAATAATGAATTACTTGTATCCGGACCAAAATCAACACAAATTTTCAATGGTGACACTTGGCAAACTATAGGTGATGAATTCACTGGGCAAAGAGGATGGGACAATGATTTCAAATTTGCGCCAGACGGTAATTTATATACAAATCACAATTTGTTATATGGCCATTGGGACTCTTATTCTGGATTCACAACAGGATTAGATTTTGATGGATATGGGAATTTATGGACATCTTATGGCTCTGTAATAGTTTATCAGTGGCCTAATATGATGTCCAAACATTTTTCGTTTGAGGAAATGGGAATAACTAAACAGTCTGGATATTCCTTCCCGCAATTTATGGATGTCGCAGTAGACAAGTATGAAAAAGTTTGGGTAGGCGGATGGTACGATTATATCGCAATGTACGATAGGACAAATTGGCACTTGTTTCGAGGGAAAGATATTGGACTCAAATATGGAATTAATGTTGATTATGTATTTACTGATTCAAAGGGAAGAGTATGGCTTTGTTCAAATCAAACCTCTCCTAACGAGGGGATAATACTTTTCGAAAACAATAAATGGGAAATCATAAATTTTTCTGGCCTTCGCGATGCTCAATACATTTACCAAATAACTGAAGACCATTTTTCGAATTTATGGTTTGCAAGCCAAGCTGGGCTATTAAAATACGATGGCGTGAATTGGTATTTGTATTCTTATTTGGATATGGAAGAAATTGTTGCCGTTACTTCGGATCAAAGAGGAAATATTTGGATAGGCACAAAGGCCGGCTTATATGTTTATAATCCATTCGGCTTAGATTTTAACAGTGATGTTTCCATGTCTCCCGCAGATTCACTCGCGATTAATAAAAGCGGGAATAAGATAAATCTTAGGTTTCATATTACTTTCCCTTTGCAAAATTTAAGAGCTATTGAACTCGAAAGAGGAAGAAAACCTCATAAATTTTGGTCTGTTGCTACTATACATGGTCCATTTAAAACCTACACTGGAATTAGCCTTTTAGATACTTCCTTGGCTCTAGGGGATTATGTTTATAGAATCAAAGCAATAGATCAAAAGGGAAGAGCATTGTATTCAAATTATATATCATACAAGGGTGATACTACGAACCTTGTTATCGAAAAATTTTTTGGTGAGAAAGTGGAAGGAAAACTCCTACTTAAATGGAGAACTTCAAATGAGAAATATGTTGAATATTATGTCGTTTCTTCAACTGATCCAACCCACAATACGAAAAATATTATTGCAAAAATCGCTGCTAGTAAAAACACTGGGGAAAATAATTATCAAATTATTGCAGGTGATTTGACTTTAAATGCTTCTGAAAAGAATTATGAACTCACCGCGGTTTTTGCAGATTCAACGGTAAGGAAAGTAGAAATTCAATTCACCCCATCTTTACCCAATCAGTTTGAAGTATCGAAGAATTACCCAAATCCGTTTAATAATTCCACGAAAATTGACTTATATATTCCAACACAGCAAACTGTCACAGTCAGAGTATATGATATTCTTGGCAGACTCCTATTTGTGCCAATTAAAAGGGAATTCAAACCTGGTGTTTACACTGAGGTCATTAATTTTAAAAATATCTCTTCTGGCGTCTATGTTTACTGTGTCGAAGCAGGAGGATTTCGAAGGCTCGATAAAATGATTTATTTAAAATAAACTTATACAACATTCATAACCCTTTGTTAAAAACCCAATCTTCTCTCTGCGCAAAAGTTCACCGCTAATATTTCACTTGCTATAAAACAAATCTCCATTTATCTTCCATTAACCTTTTGGGGCACCGGGGAACTTTCACTCTTACTCTTCCGCACAAAGCACCGGCACTAAATTCCTTAAAGGGAGGGAATAAAAAATGTGTTTGCAATTAAATGTATTTTAACGCGAGCAGAGGATCTCAAACAACGTTGTCAAAAAGATGGGGCTTTATGAAAACATTAGTAAAAATATCATTTGTAGTAGTAATACTTTCCCAGGTTATGTTTGCACAAGAAAAATCTAGATACTTTCCTCATCATATTGGTGACAAATGGCAGTGGAGTGCATCTTTAAATGATACTACACTTTTTGATGTTATAACAGATACTGCTAAACTATTTGATGAATCAATTGACGTTTACTTAAATAATTCAAAGACGCCCAGATATAATGTGAAAAATAATGGTAACGTGTATCAATATTTTGGTGATAATACTTTAGGAATATGGTACGATTTCACTGTTTCTCCCGGAGATACATTTTATACAACAATTTATTCGGCTCCATATTTTGTAACTGTAGACTCCCTCCAAGGTAAACTTTTTGGTGAGGTGACTCAAATACGAGTATTCAAGTGGTATAGTCAATCTAATCGTCAATCTATGGGAGAATAGAAAATTTCTGATAAATTTGGTATGTATTACCGGTGGTCAAATTATCCGCCATTTAATTCAGAGTATATTGTTGGATGCACAATAGATGGAGTTGGTTACGGCACTTTAGTTAGTGTAAAAAACGATGCTGAATTATTGACTGATTTTCGTTTACTTCAAAACTATCCTAATCCTTTTAACCCAAGCACAACAATAAAATTTTCCATCCCAAGTGTAGGGGCTGAACATG
>JAJYOQ010000438.1 GCA_021796135.1 Bacteroidota bacterium | reverse complement strand
TATTTTATAACGCGATTTCCTTTCAAGAGATTGAAATTACTGCTTTAAAAAATTATATAAATTTAATAGAAAATTCTATATTAAAAAATAATGGGGACATTTGTCTAACTTATTATCAGGGAGGAGATTATAAAATAACAAGGAAAAAGGACGAAATTATTTCTCTATTTGCTAACTATTGTTTTAAAGAGATTACTCCTGCTATCGAAGAAAAAGAACTCCCTAATTCTTTACCACATATATATTTGCATGGTAAAATGAGTGTGTAATATTAGTTACTTAAGTTGACCTCTAGTTAACACACTCTGCCGCCAGAGGCTGTTGCACAACTCCAAAATGTCATTTCGACCGGAGGGAGAAATCCCATGTATAGCTTAAGTACACAAGTTGAACGTGGGATATCTCAGTCGCATCCGCCGCGGCGGATCCTTCGATACGCCAAGAAAAAATAGTTGTCATTTCGAATCCGGCTTAAGCCGGTGAGAAATCCCATTTTAGACAATTTGGAGGTCCCTTTACGTTCGTGACTAAATAGAATAGTTCTGCAACACTTTCGTCAGGCAGGCTGTAAAAATGGAATGAGGGAATAGATTATTTTTCCCAGAATTTCAACATTCCAGTACTCCAAGTTTAAATTCCGCATAAGGTGAGTTAATAATATAAATCCGCTTACCATAGCTTATGATAAGCGGATCATTAAACCTATTTATTTTAACTCTGATAATAACACCCTTTAGTTATTGTCTTTCATGTCAAGGTGTTTTCTTCGCTTTTTTCTTGAACTTGAACCTAATTTCGAACTTGCGCTTTAATGTCGCAGTATTGCCGTTTATCCGCCATAGGCGGATTGTTTTTTATGTCAAGATATTCTTATGATAAATTTCATTGCGTTTCATTCAAAATTCATCCGCCGCGGCGGATTCATAATTCAAAATTGCGGCTTGCCGCGCTATGATTTAAAAGTTAAGAATCTCTCCCGCGGAGTCATAGAGATGCCGCAGCGCTTTGGAGCTTGCGAATCATATGTATTCCCGCACGTTGGGCAAACCATATATAAGCTTGATAGTTCATTTGCTTTTCCTGAATTGAACTTGTCAAGTGCGTTTTCATACATCGCCTTGTGTTTCTTTTCCGTCTGGAAAGCATAATTGAAAGAGATCATGGCAATATTTACACCTTCATCATTTGCCGCTTTAATAAAATCCGGATACATTGTAGCTACTTCGTACGATTCTCCTTTAACCGCATCCTCCAAATTTTCTTTTGTTGATTTTACTTCATACGTCGGCGTAAACTTATCCATCTTCTCACCAAGCTGTTCTAACACAGCCCGGTGATTGTTCGCATGTATGTTTTCCGACTTTGATGCCGCTTCAAACAGCAAAGCAATTTTTGCCAACCCTTCTTTTTTTGCTTGCTTAGAATATGCTGCATACTTGGCGCTTGCAGTTGTCTCCCCGGTAATTGCAGCCTTTATGTTTTGAATTGTGGTTGTCTTAGAAAATTTTCCTGCGCCAAAGCTAAACTGTGTAATTAATATAATAGCCAGCAGGCTTGGAAGAAATGTTTTGAGTTTCATTATTATTCTCCTATAAATTTTAAAATAATATTTATGTTACTAAAATAATTCCTCATTCCTAAAGCAATAGTTAAAGATTTCTTAAAAATTGCTTAAAATTATTTAGAACTAAATAAAGAGATTATTTATGGAAAAATTATCTGAAATGAAGTGCCTTTGGAAGGTTCGCTTTTTACGGAAAGAGATAGGCTTTGTAAGTCCGCTAATCTTTTAACTATGGCTAACCCCAAACCGTTCCCGGTTATTTCGGAATTCCTTGATCCATCCGCTCTGTAAAATCTGTCGAATATCTTTTCTATATGCTCCCGCTCAATACCTATCCCGTAATCCTTTATCACAAATGAAATTTCACCACCCGCGTTTTTAACTTCTATATCAATTTGCTTTCCATCAAAGGAATATTTAATTGAGTTTGAAATAAGGTTCTCCAAAATTATATCCAGCATTGAATAATCAGCTAAAACAAAGACTGCTTCCCCCGGAGTATAGTTAATGACTATTTCTTTCTCTTCGATCAAGAAATTCAATCTTGCCAAAACTGCTTTTAACACTTCATGAATGTCTATCTTGCTTATTACCGGCGTTACCTTACCGCTTTCATATCGTGCAAGCATTAAAAGCTGATCAACAATAGCTGACATTCTGTCCACTTCGTTAATGCAATAATTAATTTTGTCTTCGTATTGTCCCACCGTCCGCGGCTTCCTCACTAAAACTTCCAATGTCCCCTTTATTATTGAAAGAGGTGTCCGCAATTCATGCGAAGCATCTGAAGTAAATTGCTTCTCGCGAAGCACTGCATCTTCAAGCCTGTCCAAAAGTCTATTGATGGTTGAAGTTAATTTGTAAATTTCATCTTTATGATTCGGCAATTCAATTCTTTCATCAAGATTTTCCTTGGTTATTCTTTCTGCTGTTGCAATAACCTTGTTTATCGGTGAGATGCTCTTTCCTGCAATAAATCTTGTAGTATAAAATAATACGAATAGCACTAACCAGTATGTTGTTATCAATATGATAAATAAGTTTTGAAGTACTACGGCAGATTCTTCCAATGGCATTGCTATTATTATATAGCCTAAAGTTATTCCGGCTGGATTCTTGATAGGAAGCTGAACTTGCCTTGTCGGTGATCCTGAAAGGGAAGTGTTAAAATAAGTCTCTCGCTTTATTCTTGAATCGAAGCTCAATTTCCCATTTAATAAATTACCTGTTTTCTTTATCAGTTTACCGGTGCCATCTACAATTTGAATAAAAACAGGATTGACTTCTATCTGACCATGCTCCCGCTCATTCCATTCAAATGTATTGGCTATTATAAACTGGTCGTTCAATACAACGAGGTTCCGTTCTATTTCATTCGACTCAGCGTCAAGGTCTTCATCCATATGTCGGTATGCAGTCTCTCGAACTGATATGTATATAATAATAAAAAGTATCCCTATTAAAATACCGGTTGTTGCCAAATAATAGATGGTGATCCGGTTCCTTAGATTAAGCTGCATTATTCCTCTCGTGCAACATAACCAACGCCTCTTATAGTATGTATAAAGCTACTTTCGCTTCCGTCATCTAATTTCTTCCGGAGAAAATTTATGTATACATCAATGACGGAAGTATCGGAATCAAAGTGCATGTCCCAAACGTGCTCAATTATTCTTGTACGTGTACAAACTTTCCCTTTATTCCTTATAAGATATTCAAGAAGGGAAAATTCCTTCTGTGTTAACGTTACTTCCCTTAACTTCGAAAATACTTGGTGGGTTTCCAAATTCATCTCAACATTACCTAGCTTCAAAATAGTTTGCTCTCCCTCTTTTGTCCTTAGTTGGACTCTTATCCTTGCGAGTAATTCTTCAAACTTAAATGGCTTTTTGATATAATCATTTGCACCTGCTTCAAGCCCAAACACAGTATCAGAAACCGTATCTTTAGCTGTTAAAAAAATAATCGGGACAAAAGAATTTGATTTCCTGATTTGGCGGCATACTTCTATACCGCTGATTCCCGGAATCATCCAATCAAGAAGGATTAAATCATAATCGTTTACCGTGCTTAGCTCCAATCCTTTGTTCCCGTCTGCTGCTACATCAACTGCAAATGATTCTTCTCCCAAACCATCTTTTAGAAAATTTGAAATCCCTTTCTCATCTTCTACTATTAGAATTCGCATTTAATAGATATTCATAATTTATTCTGTCTTATTTTCCGTTGAGCTGGAATTATTTTTAATCTCATTTGAATTAAGCGAATTTCCCAAATTAAATTGAACTCCGGCAGCATGCTTAAACACAAGCTCTCCGCCATAATATCCTGTCCTTGCAATTGATAAAACCCCTGCAAAGAATAATAAAAGTGCTACCCACTTAAAAGCCCCCTCATATTTTTTCATCATGATAAATCCGATTCTTACAAATGAAGT
>JAJYOQ010000035.1 GCA_021796135.1 Bacteroidota bacterium | reverse complement strand
CGATCTTGGCTATGAATTGACATCATAGTAGAACAATTGATTTCACCTTTTCCATCAATCGGATTTCCCAGACCATCGATGACACGTCCAAGCAATTCCATCCCGACGCCGACCTGAAAATTTTTGCCCAGAGCTTTAATTTCGCAAGAAGGAGATATGTTTTGGACTTCACCAAGAGCAATAGATAAAACTTTTCCGTCCTTAAATCCAACAACTTCAGACTTACAGACTTCATTCCCTTCCCTATCGGACACAACGCAAATTTCACCAAGTGAGGCGTTAGGTCCCATAGAAACGATAACCAAGCCAACCACATCAGAGACTTTTCCGCTCACAATGACGGGATCAAATCCGCTTAATATTTTTTTATATTTAGTCGATATTTTTTCGAGAGTTTCCAATTAAGCTTTATCCGAATTAATATTTGCTTCGAAAAGTTTTTTCAGTTCATTTAATTGAGTGGATATACGGGAATCGACATTACCAATTTCTGATTCAACCATACAGCCGCCCGGATCAATTCTTTCATCGGACTCAAAATTTATTTTTGAAAGTGAATCACCTGACAAAAAATTTTTTCCTTGAGTACTAAGTTCTTTTAGATCGCCCGGATTTAATTTCACCAATATTTTATTTGCGCCAATTACTCTTTTCAGAGCTTCATTAATAGCTTCTTCAATAATTGGGTTCAGAGAAATTTCATGTTTTACAATTTTTTCGGCAATAATAAGGGACATTTTAATAGTTAATTTTTCAAAAGCCAGGCTATATTCATTTATCTGATTATTTAAGGTTTCCAGGATATTATTTAATTCACTATATTTTTTATTTAATTTTTCATTATAGTCTTCTTCGTATTGCTCAAGGGTTAATTTTCTGCCATTATCATAACCTCTTTGGTAATGTTGAGCAAATTGAAGCTGCAGCAAATCTTCGCTGCTTTCCTGTTTAATCTGACCGACGGCAAACTGATTTCGAAGAGAAACATTAATTTTCTGAGATTTTAAATTTAATTTGATTACATCAGACATAGACTTCCTCTGCCCCTCCGCGAAGGTTCAACGCAATTTCGCCGCTTTCTTCAAGAGCTTTTACGACATCAATAATTTTAGCCTGTGCAGCTTCAACTTCTTTCAATTTGACCATACCCATATACTGCAATTCTTCTTTAAGTAAATCTGCAGCTCTTTCGGACATATTGCCAAATATTTTATCTTTAAGTTTTTCATCTGCAATTTTGAGCGACAATGCAAGATCCTTTCGGTCAACTTCCCTTAATATTTTTTGAATGTCTTTATCCTGAATATTGATAATATCATCAAAAATGAACATTAACCTTTTTATTTCGTATGCAACGTTAGGATCTTTTTGTTCAATGCCTGCCATAATTTCTTTACTAAGACTTACATTTGTCCTGTTTAGAACCGCTGCGATACTTTTGGTACCTCCAATTTTGCTTAGTGACTGCCCCATATTCAGACCAGCCATATCATCCACAACTTTTTCAATTTGTTTTAAAGTTTGAGGAGAAATTTTACCAAGAGTAGCTATTCTAAAAGCAACATCGGTGCGCAGCGGTTCATTTAGTTCTTTAAGTGCAGAGGCAGTTTGATCAGGATGAAGATGAGATAGAATTAGTGCAATAGTTTGAGGATGCTCCTTATTCAAGAAGCTAATTAATTGACCTGATTCAGCTTTTTTCAAAACATCAAAGCCCCTAAGAGTAGTTAGATTTTTGACCTTTTCTATAATTTCGACAGCTTTGTTCATTCCGAATGATTTTTCAAGAACTTGCTGTGCATATTCGATTCCGCCTTCAAGCACATATTCACGGGCAGTAACCATATTATAGAACTCCTCCATAACGGAATCAACCGTTTGAGAGGGAATATTCCGGACCTTTGATATCTCAGTTGAAATCATTTCAACTTCTGAATTATCAAGGTGTTTAAAGACTTCAGATGCATTTTCAACATTAAGAGCAATTATAAGCATTGCAGCTTTTTGAGCACCCGGTATATCTAGCGTTTTACGTTGATCTTTAGCCATAGTTATATAAATTCATCCTCATGAAGCCAGGCATTAATTAATTTTGCCGCTTCGACAGGATTTTTGGATACGTAATTAGAAATTTTATCTTGTTGAGCTCTTTTTCGAACTGCCTCATCTGATATTTCATCCTCTAAGTCGCCAAGCGGCAGCAAGTTTCTTTTCATATTCATGCCTAATTGCGGAGTCTGTTTGACACCCGCCAGTTCAGGCATTCCGAACTGAGAGTTTTCAAATCCACCGTTATAGGTTCCAATCATTATTTTTTCATTTTTTAATTTTTTCATCAGACCTTTTAATAAAAACAATGCGGAAACAAAAGCAACCAGCATTAAAATAGGATTCATTAGTTTTTGAGGGTCATCAAATAAACCGGGTTTTGCTATTTTTTCCATTCCGAGGTCTTTAGTTTCAAAAGGAATATTAACAATTGATATTTGATCATTTCTTGATGAATCTACACCGACAGCGCTTTTAATAATATCTTCAAGCTTAACCATATCATTTTGAGATCGCGGTTTATAAACGGTTTGAATATCATTACCTTTTTTTACCTCAGTAGGGACATCATTAATAACAGCAGCAACGCTTAGTCGTTTTATATTACCGGAACCTTGTATAACTTTTTGAATTGATTTACTAATTTCATAATTGGTTGTCGAATTCTGGCTTTGCTGTGCGGAAGAATCGCCCATACTTTTGCCGTTATTATCTGTCTTTATAGTTTGTTCACTAATGGCAACCTGTGAATTAGGGTCATAAGACTCCATAGTTTTTTCGACCTGATCAAAATCCAAGTCGGCGTTAATTTCAACCATAGAATTTCCATAGCCCAAGACATTATCCAGCATGCCTTGTGCTTTTTGAGCCAGATAATTTTCGATTGATCTTTTAATTTCATATTGTTTAGAACTTGCAATAGCTAACGGATCGTCATCATCCTGTTTAGAAAGGAGCTTTCCTTGAGTATCAATTAGAGTGACTTTTCCGGGAGATAATCCCTCGACACTGCTTGAAACAAGATTAAGAATAGCAGCAATATTATTTTTTGATATAGAATAGTTATTTCTTAGTTGCAGAACTACTGCAGCAGTAGTAGGTTTTTGTTCATCTTTAAATACTGATTTTTGCGGGATAACAATATGAACCCGAGCTCCCTGGACGCCGTCAATTTCCATAATTGTTTTAGCCAACTCTCCTTCAAGAGCTCTTTGATAATCTAGTTTCTGCATAAAATCGCTCATGCCCATAGTGTTCTTATCAAAGATCTCATAACCGACGACACCTGAACTAGGAATTCCTTTAGAAGCCAAAGACAATCTAATTTCGTAAACTTTATCCTTAGGGACGGAAATTGTTTTCCCGTTATCAGTAATTTCATATTGAATTTTTTGAGTAGTAAGCTGATCAACAATTTTAGAAGCATCGTCCTGGGAAAGATTAGAATATAGAGGTGTATAAGTCGGCTGATTCAAAAACGAGAACATAACAATAAATATTACAGCTGTAATAGCGACTGTGACACCGATTGCTATTTTCTGCTGCAGAGAAAACTTATTGAAAATATTAACAACAACGCTTAAAGGATTATCTTTCATTTGTTTATACCGGAATTTGTGTCAACTGTTTATACATATCTAAAGTTTGGTTGCGGATTTCGATCAGCAAATCAAGACTTGTTTTAGCTTTTTCACCGGCAATCATAACATCCTGGATTTCAACATTGCCTCCGGTTACAAATTGTTTAGTTAATTTATCCTCATTATTTTGATCTTGATTAACCTGACTTATCAGACCTGTCAAGATATTTCCAAAACCGGCATCATCAGACGGATTAGTTTTAGTTGCATTAATTAATTCTGGTATAGTACTTTGTATTGAAGTTATTTGCATATTTATCCTCGTTTGTCGAACATTGAACCAATTTTTACTCCGGACATTTTGCCGCTTTTCTGATAGAAATGGTAGTCCGTGATTTCGTTTTTATTTTGCGGATAAAGATCAATAAAATATTTTTTTTCATCTTGCGATAGATTTGTTTCGACTTTATTACCGGTACTCTTAGCTTCGACTTTCTGAGGAATAGAATTAGCTTTTGCATGTTTTACATTACCGGTAGAAACTTGCGGATTATAGTTGCCAATCATATTTGTTGAAATTCTCATTTAATTAAATTCCTAAAGAATCTTTAATCATTTGTTTGGAAGAATTTAAAGCGGTTAAATTAGCCTCATAACTTCTTGTAGCTGAGATCATGTCAACCATTTCGGTTACCACATTAACATTAGACTGTTGAATATACCCCTGAGAATTAGCGTTTGGATTATCCGGCTGATAAACAAGGTCACCTAACTTCTGATCTACGACTTCGTTAGCCACAGGAACAGAATTATTACCGGATAAATTATTTTGTAAAATTTCCGGATTAGCAATTTGGTTCGAGTTTGTCGTTTCAAGTCCAAGAGTCGGCAATTGTACAGCAGAATTAGTTACAAAAGGATTCTTCTGTGCTACGACTTCCAGGTATTTTCTTTTATATGGTTGTCCGTCCGCAGTTTGAGTTACATCTGCATTAGCAATGTTTTCTGCAATCAGATTCATTCTTTTTCTTTGAATACTTAATCCGGCAGCGCTAATGTTAAATCCGGGGAAATTAGTATTTACTTTCATGCTGGTGTTCCTTTAATTACACTATCAATATCTTTGAAATAATCGCCAATTTTATTTGTAGCAAAGCTAAAATTGAGTTGATTTTGTGCAAGATTTGCCATTTGTTTATCAATATCAACGTTATTTACTTCAGAGACATTATCTTTACTATTATCTGTTATAATTTCGTAAGGAGGGGTTGAATTATTTTCTGAATCAGCCAGCTGGATACCATCAGCAGGTTTAAGATAAGATTTCATATTATCATCAAGTACATTTTTGAAAACTACATCCTGGCTGCGATAATTCTCTGTTCCAATGTTAGCAATGTTTTGAGAAATTATTTTATTTCTTTGAGTACAATAACTTGCAAAGTCCTGTAATAATTTTATTTCACTTGACATAAACAGACCTAATAATGTTTATGAAGAAGGATTCAAAATAGGTGCCAATAAAGAATTGGTGTTTTACATGAATAGAAAAGCAGTAGGAATGGAAGAGTGGCTAAAATCGTACAGTTGTTAATTATTACTCAGAATAGTCCAAAATAATTGATTTAGTTTGCCCGCAAGAGCAAACAAACTTTATTTCTTTAATTGAATCATTTGCATCTTTTTTTAAAATAATTTTTACCCCTTCGTGGCTCTCCTCTTCAACAGAAATTTTTGTTTTACCAAACATATGCGCTTTTTCGGACTTAATTAGATTACCGTCCAGTTTAGATTTTTCAAAACTAAACTCTCTATACAATTGTTCTTCAAAATTATTTTTCATATAATAATGCCTTATTGATTATTTCAGGAATTTTTTCAAGTGGCGCAATGACATCAGACAATCCGCCATCGACAATAGCTTTAGGCATACCAAAGACGACACAGCTTTGTTCATCTTGTGCAATACAATTACCGCCTAAACTTTTTAATCTTTTGATACCCTCAAACCCATCTTTACCCATACCTGTCATAATAACTCCAAGTGTATATTTACCATATACATCTACAACGGAATTAATCATAACATCTACAGAGGGACAATGCAGAGTAGAAGAAGGTTCTTTAGAAATGACGATACTAGTTCTACCGAAAGAAGAATTATTTACTGTCATATGGAGACCACCCGGAGCTATATAGACAGTTCCAGGTCGAACCAATTCGCTATCTTCAGCCTCTTTAACTTCTAGTTCGCTAAGTCCATTTAATCGTTCTGCAAGAGATTTTGTAAATTTCGGAGGCATATGCTGAACGATAAAAATAGGGCAATTGATTTTTTTTGATAAAAGAGGAATAATTTTTTGTAACGAGAAAGGACCTCCAGTAGAAATACCTAATGCAATAGCTTTATAAGTAGCATGCGGCAATTCACCGCGAGGCACTGCAACAACTTTTTCGGGTGCAGTTTGCAGATTCAGTTTATGAATTCGATTTAATCTGTTATGGATTGCATTATGCTTTACAATTTCCTTAATCTTAGCAATGAGTTCCTCTTTAATTTTGATAATGTTGACATTAACAAAGGATAATTCTTTAGGGATAAAGTCAACGGCACCTAATTCTAATGCTTTAATTGTGGTTTCAGCGCCTTCAGTTGTGAGAGAGGAAACCATTAGGACAGGAGTCGGGCAATCCTTCATAATCTTAGCAAGAGCGGTGAGCCCGTCCATTTTTGGCATTTCAATATCAAGAGTAACAATATCAGGCCTAAGGGATTTAATTAAATTATATCCTTCTAAGCCATCTTTTGCCGTACCAATAACCTGAATATCAGGATCACTTTCCAGCAAAATAGAAATCGATTTTCGCATAAAAGCTGAATCATCAACGACGAGAGCTTTAATTTTATTATTTAATGTATTAATTGGCAAGTTTATTAATCAATTCGCTTATATCCACAATCATAACTACCGTTCCGTCGCCCATTATTGTAGATCCGGCGATACCAGTAATATTTCCTAAATAGCTTCCCAGTGATTTAATTACAACTTCTTTTTGTCCACAAAGCTCATCGACCTTAATGCCGAAGATTTTTTCAGCCAAACCGACAACCACAATATACTGCCAAATTTTTTCATTATCTGTTTTGCAATCGCTATAAAGAAGATTATCGATAGCAACTAATGGGATTACGTTATCTCTTCTTCTAATGGCTTCATGTTGGTTTATGCTATAAATTTCTTCTATATGGACACGCAGAACTTCAATAACAGAGTTCAACGGAATGACAACAGTTTCGGAATTCACTTTAACAACCATACCGGGAATAATAGCTAAAGTTAAAGGTAGCTTTACAATAATTTTTGTACCTTTTCCTACAACTGATTCAATATTAATTATCCCTCGCAATTTGGTAACATTAGTTTTGACCACATCCATTCCCACGCCGCGACCCGAAACATTTGTAACCACCTCAGCCGTAGAAAATCCCGGAGCAAAAATCAGGTTATAAGATTCCTGTCTAGTTAATTCTTTAGCTTTTTCTTTAGAGATAATTCCTTTGGAAACCGCCTTTTCTTTAATAAAATCGGGGTCAATGCCTTTGCCATCGTCTTCAATGGTGATTATTATTTGGTTGCCTTCCTGTTCGGCTGATAATATAACGGTTCCGATCGGATCTTTTCCTATTTCTTTTCTTTTTTGGGGAGATTCAATACCATGATCAAGAGAGTTGCGGATTAAATGGACCAATGGATCATTAATTTCTTCAATCAAAGTTTTATCTAGTTCAGTATCTTCACCTTTGATAATAAGGTTGACTTCTTTTTCAGTCTCTCTTGCCAAATCTCTGACTAATCTAGGAAAACGATTAAAGACTTTCCCTATTTTAACCATTCTCGTTTTCATAACAACTAACTGAAGTTCATTGGTCATAAGGTCTATTTGTTTAGTTGCATCTGCGAGATCTCTGGATAATTTAGTCCCTTCATGTTCCAGAGCAACTTCAGAATTTACCTGTGCGAGGCGATTTCTACCCAAGACAAGTTCGGAGGCAATATTTAATAATTCGTCTAATCTTTCAACATCTACTCTTATAGTATTATCGACTTTTTTTGCCATAGTAACCGAAGAAGGTTCTTTTATCACAGCCACCTTTACTTCAGGTTCATGATCAGCATTAGATTCAGTATTCGGGATTATGGTATTCTTTTCTGCAGCTTTTTCAATTTTTACTTCAGTTTTTCCCGGAGCAGGTTCAGAGACCTTGTTATCAAGCTTGTCAAGTAATAATGTAAGTAATTCCACAGTTTCATCGATCGGTGCATCTTCATTAAAGTCAGTTTCAATTGATGAAAGAAGCTCTTTTATTTTATCGTAGGCAACAAGAATTCCATCCATTAACTCCGGAGTAAGTACAGCCTCACCTTTGCGAAGTTTATTTAATAAATCTTCACAACGATGTGTCACTTGGGTAAGTTTATCAAGACCGAGGAAACCTGACGTACCTTTTATAGTATGAAATGATCTGAATACTTCATTAAGAAGGTCACTATCATTTGGTTTATTTTCAAGTTCAATCAGATTCAGATCTAATTTTTCAAGAATCTCTTTTGTCTCGACAATAAAGCTATCAACGATTTCCTTCATTTCAGGATCTCGAAGCATTGAATATTTGTTATCTTGGCTCATAATTATGAAAATAATTTATCAATTTCGTCTTGAGAAGTTTTATTTAAGCTGCTGCTTACAAGTGAATCGGCGACATCCTGCTTTTCAGTTGACTTAGTGTACTCTGCATTAGGGTCAAAAGCAGCTCCTTTTGGAGCAGAAATATTCAAGATATTGGATTCTTTAGTTTCAGATTCATTAAGGTTTTGAATTAAGGATGAAAGTTTTTCTCTTACGGATTCAATAAGATGATTTACAGCAGCTAGCTGCTGAGAAGTTATATCTTGAACCTGTAATGAGAGTGTAATATTATTAACATCATTGCGTGTTTTTTGGAAAACATTTAAAATTTTTGGAATTTCCTCCCGGATCATATCCAATTTTTCATATTTATCAACCAGTTTCATAACTTCGGGGGAATTATTTATAAATGTTTTAATTTGTCCCCATATTTTTTTCTTTTCATCTTCCATTGTTTGAATTGACTTTACATCAGCTTCAATTTTTTCAATTTCCAAAGAAATAGAATCTACAATATCTAAAATTTCAGTTGTAGCCATTTCAGTAGCGCTGGATACATTATTTATTTGATCTTTTGCTTTAGGAATTTTAACAGCGGTATCAGAAATAGATGAGTTAATAGTTTCAAGCAAAGGTACAGTTTGTTTCATAAAATCAATGATACTTTGAATAATGGGAATGTATTTTTCCCCATAAGAAAAAGCGACTTTTAAATCGTTCAGTCTTTCAAAAAGATCCGCCATGCTATTTAGTTGTTTCATATATTTCCTATACCATCTGTACTATTTGATCAATTTTTTCTTTTAATATTTGCGGAGTGAAAGGTTTAACAACATAATTATTAACCCTTGCCTGAAGAGCTTCAAGAATATCTTCTTTGACACCCCGAGTAGTAACCATAAGAATCGGAAGTTTGTTCAATGTTTCGTGACTACGAATAGCCTTAACAAGTTCCAAACCTGAGAGCACGGGCATATTCCAATCAGTAATAACAAAATTTATAGTAGTATCAGTACCAAGTTTTTCAAGAGCTTCTTTACCGTCTCCAGCTTCAACAAATTCACTATAGCTTAAACTCTTTAAAGAATTTATAACAATTCTTCGCATAGTAACTGAGTCATCAACAACAAGAAATTTTAAATCCATAGCAACCAATCCTTAATTTAGATATTTTGAAACTTCATAAACAACTCTTTTAGGGTCAAAAGGTTTTATTAAGTAAGAATTTGCCCCATATGAAATCCCTTTTTGAATTTCCTCGCTCCCGCCGAGAGATGAAAGAATAATAATTGGAATATCTTTCAATTCCTCGTTCCCTCTAATTGCTTTAATTAATTCAAATCCATCCATATTAGGCATATTTAAGTCTGTAATCACCAAATTAATTTTTTCACTAGGTAATTTTTCTAAAGCTTCCATACCATCGGCACAGGAGATAATATCAAATCCTTTCATGGTAAGAGCGAAGGAAACAAACTTTCTAATAGACGGCGAATCGTCGGCTACAAGAATTACTTTTTTCATGTTAAATATTTACTCCTTTTTATAACCAATTGTTTTAGGATAGCTAACAACAGTAAATGCTTTTGATATCATGTGCAGAGTTTCAGCGTAGCCAATAAAGAAATATCCTCCTTTATTCAAAGAGTTATATAAACTTGATACAACTTTCATTTTAGATTTGATATCAAAGTAGATTAATACATTGGCGCAAAAAATAATATCAAAGTTAATCATTGATTTCATCGACAGATCATCAAAAAGATTAAGAAGTTTAAAAGAAACAAACTTTCTAATATCGGGGTTAACTTCAAATGAATTTCCAGATTGAATAAAATACTTTTTCAAATAATAAATTGGAGAATTTCTTATTGAATATTCCCGATACTTACCTTCTTTTGCCGTTTCAATTACAGCGTGGTTAATATCGGTACCTATTATTTCAAAATCGAGATCCGGATATTTCGGTTTTATTAAATCCGTAATAATCATAGCTATTGAGTAAGCTTCTTCACCGCTTGAGGAAGCAGCACTCCAAATCCTAATTTTAGGTTTACCAAATTTTCGTTTTGCAGCAATAATTTCAGGCAATATTGAAGATACAAGTGCATCGAGCTGCGGTTGATTCCTGAAGAAAAAAGTTTCATTTATCGTTATTGCTTCATATAAATATTTTTTTTCGTTAATAGAGCCATTATTACTTTTTAGATAGACTAAATAATCATCATAAGAGCCAATAGAAAGGAAAGTTAATCTTTTTTGCAAGCGACTTTCTAAAAGATATTTCTTATTATCCTGGAAATATATTCCGCAATTATCGTAAATATATTTTCTAAGATTTTCAAAGGAAGAATCTGAAAGCTTGACACCAACTACTGGTTTGCCGAAAGATTGTACTTCAGATATGAAAGCATTATTTAATTGAGTCATATTAATTTTCTGGTTTTTGGTTAATTAAGCCACAGACTTTTGAGAAAGAATAAACTTAGCCCGTTCGCTTACCATTTCTTCTTTATCAGAAGAAAGTTTTAGGATTCCTTGTTCTGCTTCAGTTGAATCGAGGCTGCTAAGAATATCCAGAAGACGCAATTTATTCCAAACATTCTCATCTTCTAATATTTTATCAAGAAAAAGGATAGCGATTTTTTGATCAAACGCAAAAAGTATTTCTGTTGTAAGTTTTCTGACTTCTTCATCAGGGTTATCCAGACACCTAGTAAAAGTATCAGTTAAATTTCTTAATTGGATGCTTGTCAGGTAATTTTTGAAAGCACCTTCTTCAAGTGAAATAATCTCTAAGGATAATTCAAGCAGGCTTTTTAAGTTAGCTGAGTTTTCATTCATAAAAGATATTAGAGCCTCAAAAAAAGTAGATGGATTTTCCAATATCTTAGGTTTGATAATTTCATCTGTCTCGAAATCATTACCATATATTTTTAGACAAGCCAGGAAAGTATCTTCGCCATCGAATAAAGTAAGTAAATTAGCAGCAGCCTTGCGATATTTTTCAGGAGCTTCATCTACTGTTTTCAGCACCATATTCTTCATTCTTTCATCATATGGAACGTTTAGCTCAAACTTCTCTTTTAAAGTATTAATAGATTCAACTGCAGGCCAAGTTAAGGGACCATCAATTTCGTTCAGTTCAGATAACAGAAAGAAAAACGCTTCCTCATTACCAATGAGACCTAAACTTTCGATCATAGAGAATTTCGTAAGCTCGTCCTCTTCATTATATTTAAGAAAGATAAAGTCCAGCGCTTTAGGTGTACCGATTTTCCCAATTGCTTCAATAATTGTAGGTTTATAGAGCTCATTTCGTTCATAAACAAGGAGAATTGTATCTATAGCTTCAGAATAATGCAAATTACCAAGTGCCTCAATGCAAGCCATTACCACATTATCATTAAAGTTATTTTTTAATATATCAAGAATCGCAGGAGCTGATTTGACATCACCGATTAGTCCAAGAATGTCAATGAGAAATTTCTTATCGTCATTGTTAGATACTAGAAGAGCATCAGTCATTGGAGTTACGGAATCACTTCCGATTTTTAATAAAATTTCACCCGCAAGGTTTCTAGTTGATATATCATTGGATGATATATAAGATACAAGATACTTAGGAATAAAAGGATTTGGGCAAGTAGAAAGCATTAAGTCCACAGAATTGCGTACGCCTTTATCAGAGTCACCGACTAATGAGCAAACAGCTTTAACTGAATCTTCATCTAGATTTTCATTCATCAATGTTTCGACAGCCATGCTTCTGATAGAGGGATCATCTGAAGTTAATTGGTTTAGCGGGTTCCCATATATATTTGCTAATTGATCCATTAGAAAAAGCTTCCTAAATAATTATAAAAATTTACCTTTTGCTTCACCATTATATTATCGTATTTCATAATATTTTATTTAAAATATTCTTGAAAAGGTCAAAATTAGTGCCGAAAATTATTCTTTTCTCTTAGCGAAACTTTGAGATACTAATTATTTATTTTGAGTAATATTAGCCAACTGAGAAATTTTGTACAGTATAAGTTCGGACTTTAAAAATTTTAATTGAATAAAATTTTAGAAGAGAAATATTTAACTCAAAGCATTAAATAAAAACTATCTATTAGAATCTAAACCAAAGGGTTACATAATTATTAATGATTTCAACTTATGAATAATCAAGAGTTTACAAATTGATAATTATGCTTTTCCTTTACTAATTTTGAAGCTACAGCGTTAGAAATTTTAAAATGGTCGATAAGTTTTTCAAGATTATTTGTAAGATTACTTAGATCTTCTGCACTTTTTGCAATTTGTTGAGCTCCTGAAGCACTTTGTTGAGTCACACTACTAATAGATTCAACATTTTTGCTTATCTCCTCTGCTGAAGCTGATTGTTCTTCACTAGCAGCAGCAACTAATGCAGCTACATCCGAAACTTTTTGAGCTTCGGAAATTATATCCCTTAAAACCTCACCCGCTTTATTAGCCAATTCTTTCCCTGAGTCAACTTCAGATTGCCCTTGTTTCATAGAGTTAACAGCTTCAATAGTATCTTTTTGTATTTGTTTAATCATTCCGGCAATTTCTTTTGTAGCTTTAGTTGTTCTTTCGGCTAATTTTCTAACCTCATCAGCGACCACAGCAAATCCCCTGCCCTGTTCGCCTGCACGGGCGGCTTCAATTGCAGCATTAAGTGCCAGCAGATTTGTTTGATCTGCAATATCATCAATTACTTGTATTATTTCGCCAATGGCATCGCTGCTTTTTCCAAGAGCTTCTACTGTAACTGCTGACTTTTCGACGACAGTTGCAATTCGCATCATACCTTGAATTGTATCTTCAACAACCTGACCGCCTGCAGAAGCTTTATCTCCTGAACTTTTAGCTGTTTCAGCAGCAATTGATGCGTTTTTTGTATTATCAATTATAGTTTTAGTCATTTGTTCAATTGCTTGTGCTACTTCAACAGTCTGGTGAGTTTGTTCGCCTGCTCCGGCAGCCATTTCTTCAACACTCGCAGAAATTTGATTAGAAGCGCTAGCAGTAGCTAATATTGATTCTTTAACCTTTTGAAGTGCCTCGGATAGAGATTCATTAACCGTGTTTATACTATTCTTAATTACTTGATGATCGCCTTTATAAGCTCCGCTGACTCTAGCTGTAAAATCACCCTTAGCCATAACTTTTAGTACATCAGTAGACTCATTTAGGGGAGCGACAATCGCATCAAGTATTGAATTTATACCTTCAATTAATTTTCCCCATTCTCCTTCAAATTTAGAAGAATTTCCGCGCAAATTAAGATTTCCATCTTTATTTGCTTTAATTAGCACATCTGCCTCTTCCAGTATTTCACTTATAGTATCTATTTCCTTATTAAAAGCAATAGCCAAAGAATCCTTCTCAGAAGTAAGAGGAACTTTGATGATTTTCCCGGAAGCAATTTGTTCAGCGACCTTGATTTTCTCAACCTGAGCATTTTGAAGAATTCTTAGTTTATCAGCCAAATCGCCGATTTCATCTTTTGAATTTTCTTGAATTTTTACTTCATAATTTCCAAGCGCAAATTCTTTTACAATATCTCTTAATTTTTCGAGAGGTTTAGTAATTGCAGGAGCTAAGAAAAATACGCTAATTAGAAATATGGATGCTCCCACTGCCATGGCGATCAACATAAAGATGATAGACTTATTGACAGAAGCTGATGAATCCGATTTAATTTGTTCAGCATTAGCAGAAAGGATTTTTTCAATTTCATTAAACTTATTTTGAAGTTTTGCACCAACATCTTCTCCAGAAGAGGTAGCAATATCGGCTGCCATATCAAAAATCTTTGTTGCTGAAGCACTTAATATAGCATCTGCGACTAGACTTTTATAATCACCCCATATATTTTTTATATCGGTCAATTCTTTTTTAGTTTCCTGGCTCAAATTAGATTTTAATAAAGAATCTAAATTCTTGTCAACTGATACTTTTAAGTTATTATATTCAGCGGCATTGGTTGAAAATTGTGAAGCAAAGGCAGGCATCGATAATTTCATCATTAAAAATTGAGTTTTTTGGAAATCTGCGTGGATCTTATTGATGGAATTTGTCGGATCTATATAATTTTGGAAAATTCCGTTTTTTACTTTTTCCATGTTATTCAATTGAATAAGACCGATAATCGCAACAAGTGTAGAAACTATTGCAAGTATTGAGAAACCTCCCTGAATCTTTCTCATAAATTTTATGTTTGAAAACCAATTCACTTTGATCACCTAAATGTTAATTTAATTTAAAAATATTTCTATTTATCTAAGCTTAAAATCTATTGGCAGAGAAAGTTTAACTTTAACCGGCTGCCCGGCTTGTTTTCCCGGAGAGAACTTAACTTCTTTAATGCCATTAACTGCAGCTTCATCACAGCCGCCGCCTATTCCTTTTAGCACCTTCACATCATCAACATGACCTTGCTGGTTAATAAATACTAAAACGTAAACTTTCCCTTCGACACCTGCATTCTTTGCCATCTCAGGATAGCTAATATGTTTATAAATCGATTCCATTCCCCCAATTGGTTGAGGCATTACTTCGGCGAACGGTAAATAACCGTCAGATTGTGCATTAGCTCTAGCAAATGCAAATAAAATCATGAATAATGCTAATGATAAAATTAAGTTGATCTTATTCTTCATTTTTGTTCCTTGTAACTTATATATATAACGATTATCAAATTTTTATAATTTATTAAATTATTTACGCAACTTCAGCAAGGGTTTTTGTTTCATTGTTGGAAAGTACTTTTTCTATGTCAATAAGGGTGATGAGTCGATCTTCTAGTTTGCCTACAGCCATAATAAACTCGGAATTTATTCCTGTAACTAATTCAGGCGGTGGTTCTGTTATATTTGTCGGAATTCTTAATACTTCTTTTACGGCATCAACTATAAAACCAACAGTTTTATCTTTCACTTCAACGACAACAATTCTTGTATTTTTGTCAAATTCTTTCATAGGTAAGCCAAGTTTTGTTCTTAAATCAATTACGGGAATGACTTTGCCGCGCAAATTTACGACTCCGCTTACAAATGAAGGTGCATTTGGAACTTTTGTAATTTGCAGCATTCTATTGATTTCTTGAACAGACAATATATTTATAGCAAACTCTTCACTACCAATCATAAAGCTTACTAATTGAAGTAATTCAGAAGTTCCCTTTTTAGACTCCTCCAACTTAGACATTTTGGCTCCTAAAACATTGTATACTAATTAATTATAAATATTTCCAATCTTACTATAGAATATTATCGAAATATTTTAAAAATATTTTAGAGATTCTTGAAATAATAATTTAGTATTTAATAAATTTAGGGGTATTAGTCTAATGATAATTATTATATTTCAGTAATTTTAAATAAATTTTGGTTTAGACAGATTTTTTACCATTTTGAAGATAGGTTTGACACTAATTAAAAGAAAATCATTTTTTTTCGATAATAATGAGATACGGGCAGAAAAACAACAATAAATAGTTTGTTTATAATGGAAAAAATTAAAATACTTATAGTAGAAGATGAAGAAAATGTTGCTATTGCGCTAAGAGAAACCTTAGAAGATTTTGGATATCAAGTTGTCTCTATAGTTAATAATGGCGAAGATGCAATTAGATCAGTAAAAAAAGGAAAGACTGATCTAATTTTGATGGATATTGTTTTAAAAAGTGAAAT
Organism: Bacteroidota bacterium; assembly: GCA_021796135.1. Next base: position 446 of record JAJYOQ010000035.1, on the reverse strand, counting down.
GAGCGGAACAGAAGCAGCAAAATTGATTTGGACTGAATTTAACATTCCTATAATCTTCCTGACCGGATATTTAGATAAAGAATTTGTTGAAAAAGCAAAAGTTTCTGAACCTTTTGGATATATTTTAAAACCATTTAATGAACGCGAACTTTTTGCTTTGATAGAAATAGCTCTTTATAAATTCCAAACAGAAAGGAAAATACTCCGGTTAAACTCATTATTAAAAATAGCAAGAAATATCAGTCAATCCATAAATGTAGAAGATGATTCGGATAAATTGATTAAAAATGTATGTAAATACTTCACTAGCTCTGAAGATATTTTTAGTGCATGGGTAATATTGATAGATGATTTAAATAATGTTACAAAAATTATTGATGAGGGACTTGGGAAGAATTTAAGACAAATAGAATCAGATTTAGGTAGAATCGAATTTCACATTTATG
>JAJYOQ010000034.1 GCA_021796135.1 Bacteroidota bacterium | reverse complement strand
TTTGAACGGTGTGACTATTACCCCGTCATAGGAATTTAAAGATAGTAATTCCTTAATTTTATTTGAAAGCTGAAACATTAGCTCAGGTGTCATGTGCGGTCCGGGATATTTCCCGAAATCATAACAAGTAATATTGGCTAGATTTTTAGCGATTGGTATTTTGTCTAATAATTCCTGACCTGAATACCTGGGAATTGCTCCCCCAGTATTTTCATCAATCATCATTGAAAAAGTGCCGCCGGTAAATACTATTAATATATTTTTCATTGTTTATGTTTTTTAGTTTCAAATATAAGATAAAGTTTTATATTTCTGTATATTTTCTACTAAGATTAAATTGTTTCGGAATTCCCTTGAACCACATGAAGTTCTGTAATATTTTTACAATTATCTTTTGGAGAATAGTGATGTTAAATATAACCGATGTTGAATTAACGCCAAATCCTCATGCGTTAAAGTTTGTAATGAATAAAAAGTTATTGAACTTTGAAACAAGACAATTTCATAATAATCAAGAAGCTGAAAATGACCCGTTTGCAAAGAATATATTCGCAATTAATGGTATAGTTTCTGTATTTTATATGGATAAGTTCGTTACAATCGAAAAAGAAAAACAAGCCAGTTGGGGGCAAATACAAAAAGCATTTATAAGCTTCCTTAATGTTTTTAATGAATCATTAATTCCGGCTGAAAAAGAGATTCAGCCCATTTTTAGCAATGATAATGAGCTATTAATTCAAATAAATGAAGTTTTAGATAGACGAGTCAAACCTGCATTAGCGGGTGACGGCGGCGGACTTGAAGTATTGGGGATTGACGGTTATAAAGTTAAGATACATTATCAGGGAGCATGCGGTAGTTGCCCGACCTCAATTAGCGGCACTTTAATGGCTATTGAAGGTCTGCTTAAAAGAGATGTCCATCCTGCTATACAGGTTGAAGCAGCTTAATTATTAAGACTCATTTAAAGTCTTAATTTATCATTAGTATCTTTTTTATTAATTTCCAAAAAAGAAATTATTTCAATGATTGAAGAAAAAGATAATTTGTTTTTTGCTCAGCACACCATTTCCGGCATTCAATTTAATATATATTCATCAGAAATTGGAATAAGAAAAATATTTTTTGACAGTAAAAGAACTCCTTCTAATCATATCAATATAACAACCTTGCACTCTGATGATCCGTATATGTTTAATGTCTTCAATGAGCTTGTCGAATATTTTAACGGAAAAAGAAAATATTTTTCGGTTCCATTAGATATCCACGGCACCGACTTTCAAAAAAGAGTGTGGAATCAATTATTAAATATTCCTTACGGGAAAACTATTAGCTATATGCTCCTTGCAAAATTAATCGGTAATGCAAAGGCTGTGAGAGCTGTCGGAAAAGCAAACGGTGAAAACCCTTTACCTATACTTATTCCTTGTCATAGAGTAATAAATTCAAATGGTAAATTAGGGGGCTATTCAGGCGGTATTGATATAAAAGAAAAACTTCTTGAAATGGAAGGATACTTAAGTTTAAAATTACTTTGATTATTATATATTTATTACAATTTTTTGTTCAAAATATATAATCCTGAACATTTTATCAGAAATTTCCCCAAATTAAAATGGGGAAATCAAAAAATACATTTACTTCCGGAAACAATAATCTAATACTTATAAGATTGATTCTAATTTAAATAACTTTACAATAGATTATTTTATATCAGTAACTTTGCTGATATCATCCAGTTTTACTAGTCTCTCGTTAAATTTGTAACTTCCTTTTGAAGTCTTAACTGTTTTAATCAATTTAACGCTGATTCCTTCAGTTTTCTTCTTTGCTTTTGCTTTATCAGCAAATGATTGTTGTTTTGCCATTTTTTTTCCTACTAAATAAGGTTGTAAATATATAAAATGCCGATTACAAAAAAAAGGAGTTGTTTATGGCAGTTTATTTATAATCTTTTGTTTAAATGAGATTAACAAATTCGGCTGATGTCATTTTTTGCAAGTCAAGAGGCGAAAGATAAATCTGCATCCCTCTAATACCGGCACTTACATATATACGATCAAATATTAAGGCAGTTTCTTCAATAAAAGTAGGATACTTTTTTTTCATACCTATTGGAGAACATCCGCCGCGTATGTATCCGGTTAAATTAAATATATCTTTAACTTTTACCATTTCGATGTACTTATTCCCGCTTATTGCTGCACCCCTTTTTAAGTTTAGTTCAGAGATGACAGGTATACAAAATATTGTAATCCCTGTCTTATCTCCTAAAGTAACGAGAGTTTTGAATAAAGTCTCGGGTAATGCATTTATTTTTTTTGCTACTGTTTCACCGCTTAAATCATTTTCATCTACATCATAGGAGATGGTTGAATATATAATATTACTTGCTTCTAAAATTCTTATGGCATTTGTTTTCAATTTATAACTCAACTAAAATTTTTGTTTTTATTTAAAACAATAACGCCCCGTTTATAAACGAGGCGTTAAGATTCAGAATGAGAAATCTTAATTATAATTAAGCAACTGTTATTTCTTTTTCAAGATAAACATCTTGGATAGTATTAAGAAGCTTAACACCTTCTGCCATAGGACGTTGGAAGGCTTTTCTTCCTGAAATTAGTCCCATTCCTCCAGCACGCTTATTAATAACTGCTGTTTTAGCCGCCTCTTCAAAATCATTAGCACCTGAAGCTCCGCCGCTATTGATAAGTCCTGCTCGTCCCATATAGTTGCTTATAACTTGATATCGGGTAAGATCAATCGGGTTTTCCGTTGAAAGTTCAGTATAAACTTTTTTACTTGTTTTACCGAATTTAAGAGCATCAAAACCGCCGTTACATTCAGGCAATTTCTGTTTAATAATATCTGCCTCAATTGTTACACCAAGATGATTTGCTTGTCCAGTTAGATCAGCAGCAACATGATAATCTTTATCTTTTGTCTTGAATGCTTCATTACGCAGATAACACCAAAGTACTGTTGGCAATCCTAATTCATGAGCCCTGTGGAAAGATTCACTAACTTCAATAATTTGTCTGTTACTTTCTTCTGATCCGAAATAAATAGTTGCACCAACTGCTGCTGCTCCCATTTCGTAGGCTTGTTCAACATTTGCAAACATAATTTGATCATACTTATTCGGGTATGTTAAAAGTTCATTATGATTCAATTTTACTATGAATGGAATTTTATGTGCATATTTTCTTGAACAAATACCTAATACTCCTAAAGTAGAGGCAACTGCGTTACAGCCACCTTCAATAGCAAGTTTAATAATATTTTCAGGATCAAAATATTGCGGATTTGGTGCAAATGATGCACCTGCTGTATGTTCAATGCCCTGATCAACCGGAAGTATCGAGACATAACCAGTGCCAGATAATCGACCGCTCATAAAAATCCATTGAAGATTTTTAAGCACATTAATATTTCTATCACTCTGGGCAAAGATTCTGTCTACAAAATCAGGTCCAGGTAAATGCAGCTGTTCTTTCGGAAACTTTGCCTTATAATTTAATAGAGATTCGGCTTCATTTCCTAATAATTCTTGAATTTTCTTTAACATTATTACTCCAAAATTAAATAAATAAAATAACACAAAAGTAAAAATAAAATTAAATGACCTTGAATTCAATTATTCTTTGAAAAAGAATGAATTAAAGATTCATTATATCGTTATAAATTATAAAAGCCATCAAAAGTAAAAGTATAACAAATCCTGCATTTTGAATAGCGACCTTTACCTTTATCGGGATTTCTTTTTTAATAATTCCCTCAATGACAATTATTACTAAATGTCCTCCGTCTAATGCAGGGAATGGGAAAATGTTTATAATTGCAAGACTCAAGCTTAAAAAAGCAAGAAAATATATAAAACTAAGGATTCCATTATCGGCAGATTTAACTGCAAATTCAGCGATTTTAATCGGGCCTCCAAATACTTTTCCAAATGCTACTTTGCCGGTAAAAACTTTTCCTATCATTTGAAAAGTCAATTCAGTATAGCTTATTATATCTTTGCCGCCGTGGTAAAAAGATGCAAAAAAACCATAAGTTTTTATTTCAACAGGACCGGTAAATAAATCACCCAATCCAATACCGATCATGCCGTTTGATCCGGGAGTGACTGATAAGTTAAGCGTATCCTTATCTCTTTGCACATCAATCGGAATGGTTATCCCTTTATGACTTGAGATAATTTGAGTTACCTCAGCGCTTGAATATATCGGTTCATTATTAATTGAAATAAAAATATCACCTTCTTTTATGCCCGCTTTTTTAGCTGGTGAATTTGGCAGAACCTGGACAACTCCGGGTTTAATACCGTCGGGTCTTAAAAAGAATTCTTTATTTCCGGCATCTGTCAATTCTGATTTTCTAATATTTATATCTTCGGTTAAACCTCCTCTTAATATTTTAACCCTAATATTTTGACCAAGATATTTTATAAGAATATCTGACTTAACATCATCCCAGTTTTCAATTGGGGAATTGTTTATAGCTAGAATTTTATCGTGTTCCTTAAATCCTAAAGAATCCGCTTTACTATTAGGTATAACATATCCAATTGAGGTAGTCTTGGTTATTTCTTTTCCATGAAAGAAATTAGACCACCAAAAAACAGATAAAGCAAGGATTAAATTCATTGCTACGCCGGCAGTAATAACAATAATTTTTTTCCAAGTTGGTTGAACTCTAAATTCATAAGGTTTTGGCTCTTGATTAGCAAAATCAGTATCGAAACTTTCATCAACCATACCGGCAATTTTAACGTATCCGCCTAACGGGAGAATGCATAAACGATAGTCTGTATTACCTTGCCCGTCAAAATTTTCAGGTAAATCTCCAAATGTAAATCCATTTATTTTATTCCAGCCAAATAGTCGTTTACCGAAACCGATGGCAAATACATCTGCATGCATACCTAATAATTTGGCTGCGGCGAAATGTCCGAATTCATGAATAAAAACTAGAATTCCTATAGTAATAGCAAAATAAATAACGTAATCCATAAACGAAAAAACTCCTTTTTAATTTAGTCCTGAAACAAATTTCCGTGTTTGCATGTCGCATTCATAGATTGTTTCCAGACTTGGGGATTTGTGATTTTCTATTTTTTCTAAAGCTCTATTTATTAAAGCAGGTATTGCTGTGAATTTAATTTTCTTATTTAAAAATTTATCAACTGCAACTTCATTGGCAGCATTAAGTATGCAAGGAGCTGTACCGCCCTCACTTAGTGCAGTATATGCCAAATTAAGACATTCAAATTTTTCAAAATCAGGCTCAAAAAAAGAAAGACTTCCAATTTTTGAGAATTCTATCCTGTCAAGATTGTTTTCTAGTCTTTCCGGATATGTAAGTGCATATTGAATGGGAATCTTCATATCAGGCAACCCAAGTTGAGCTTTTACCGATCCATCGATAAATTGCACCATAGAATGAATAATTGATTGTGGATGAATTACTGCTTCTATCTTGCCGCTATCAATTCCGAAAAGCCAACGCGCTTCGATTATTTCTAATCCTTTATTCATTAAAGTTGCTGAATCGATTGTTATTTTATTTCCCATTTTCCAATTAGGATGATTAAGGGCTTCTTCGACTGTTATTGTTTCAAATAATTTTTTATCCTTATTTCGAAAGGGCCCGCCTGATGCTGTTAAAATTAACTTTTCTATGCTTCCCGGACCTTCTCCCTCTAAACATTGATAAATCGCACTATGCTCTGAATCAATCGGAATAAGCTCGGAATTAAAATTCTTACATAATTTGGTGACAAGTTCTCCCGCTACTACAAGAGTTTCTTTATTTGCTAAAGCTATTCTCTTGCCGCGCTTAACGGCTTCAAGAGTGGGAGCAAGACCATCGAACCCGACCATAGCGCCGATGAAGATATCATAATCCAATTGAGCTGCTATTTCAACTAAACCGGATTTCCCTGTTAATATCTTACACTTATTCCCAATTTTATCTTTTAACCGGTTTGCTGAATCCACATCTTTAACTACTACATATTTTGGATGAAATTCTTCAATTTGCGGCTCAAGAATGTCAATCCGTGAGTTAATTGCAAGAGCTTCAATTTCAAATTTCCCCTGAAAATTTCTAATTACATTTAATGTGTTAATCCCAATTGAACCGGTAGAACCTAATAATAATATCTTCTTCATAATCATAAAAAATAAAGAATTAAAAGTAATTAAGAATGTTATTGGAAACAATTCTAAATAATTGACAGTAACTCAAACAATCTTTAATATTAAATGCTTTGAGACACATTCCTATTAAGAATTTTGAAAATTGTCCAATTACTTTTATTTTGATTAATAAATTAAGTTGAAATAATATGGAAAGAAAAAATGAAAATCTTAAATATTGGAATATTCATTTTTATAATATCATTGATCACCAGTGTGAGTTATGGTTTACCTAGATTTGCTTTACGAATGGGAGCTAGCTGCGCAGATTGCCATATAGACCCTGATGGCGGTGGAATGAGAACTCATGGCGGCTGGCATTATGGATTAAGAGTTTTACCGCTTGTTTCTCCTACTCAAAAAGATAAGGATTTAACTATGAGTCCTTTCATAGGACAAAACATTCAAATGGGCGTAGATTATAGAAGTCAATATATCTATTCTCAACAGTTAGGTAAAACATCTTTTCAAAAAATGCAGGGTTCTTTTTATATTAATGTTAAAGTTTTAGATAAAATTGATCTTTATTCAAATTATGATTTCGTTAACGCAACCTGGATAGGATTTGCTATTGCTCACATTCTACCGAATGACAGCTATATTAAAGCTGGATCATTTGTTCCTGATTATGGAGTTCTACTAGACGATCATACAGCATATACAAGGGGCGGAGATCTCGGATATTTATTTACCACAAACCAAAGACAGGGATTAATATTTGACCCTCGATATAGTGTAACAGGAGTGGAACTTGGATATAACATTTCTGATTTTGGAATTTTTACTGCAAGTGTAGGAAGCCCGATTTCTTTAAACTTTCAAAGCGATCCCACTTACACAGCTTCAGTAAGATTTACTCCTGTCGTTGCAAATAAATTAGCATTGATGTTTGGTGGTTCATTCTCAAATTTTCAGGGACCGCTGATATATACTTTAGTACCTTCCGAACATAAAGTTAATATGTATGGCGGATTTCTAGGTTTTGGATTTAATGACTTTACTTTAATAGGCGAATACGATATAGCAAAGGATTATATTTCAACTGGCACAAATTCCAGTGCACAAATGTTAGAAGCTTCGTATACCATAACAAAAGGATTAGAAGCATTTGCCCGGTATGATCTTTTTAATCCTAATACTAACTTAAACAATGATTCTGTCCGTAGATTAGTGCTTGGGTGTAGTTTCTATCCTTATAGTTTTATTGAAATTTCTCCCGAATATAGATTCCAGATCCAGAATGCACAGCCCGGTCTGCCCACCCCAAAGCAAGATGCAGCTTTACTGCAGTTTCATTTTTATTATTAATTCTTAAAAGGCGGGGGTAAAAAATTACCTCCGCCAATTTTTGGGGTAAATATTTTCCTGCCTTGAAAGAACCTCTTAAATTACTATTTTTGAAGCTATATGATTAAAAAATTATCAATAATACTCGTTTTTGTTTCTTCAATTCTTTTAGCCCAAAACTTTGATGAATTAAATAATCAATTTATGCTCGCTCAAAGCTATATTCAATCCGGCCAATTAGAAAAAGCTTTGCCAATAATGGAAAAATTATACAATGACCAAAAAAGTAATTACGAGTATTTTCAAACTTTAAATCAGTTGTATATTCAACTAAAGAAATATGATGCATCTATTGCAATAATTGAAGAAAGAATAAATAATTCAGTTAAAGATATTAATTTAATCGGATTACTCGGTACTACTTATTACTATAAGGGAAATGATAACCTTACATTTCAAATATGGGATAAAGCTTTAAAAACATTTCCCCAAAATGAGGTGAATTACAGAATTATCGGAAATTATGCCCTTCAGTTAAGGGCTTTCGATAAGGCAATTGATTATTTTAAGCGCGGCGAAGCAATATCTAGAAATCCACAATACTTTGCTTTTGACCTTGCAAACTTATTCACAATTACAATGCGTTTTAAAGAAGCGGCAGAACAATATTGTATGATAATTTTGAGGGATCCAAATCAACTTTCTGCCGTTGAAACAAAAATTTTAAACTATACTCAAAAACCCGATGCGTTAGTCCAGACTATCAAAGTGGTAAAAACTTATAATAAAAATGATCAAATTAGCTTTAAATTTCTTTTAGCTCGTCTTTACATCCAAGCTAAGGAATATGATAATGCATACGATCTTTATAAAGAAATTGATCAATTTCAAAATGCAAATGGAGCTGAACTCTTCAGTTTTTCTAAATTTTTATTTGGTGAAAAAATCTATATCACCACAGAGAAAGTATTAAAAGACATAATTGGCAAATATCCGGACTCACCGATTATTATATATGCAAGACTTCAATATGCAGAAACTTTGGAAGCAATTTTTGAAAACGAAAACCTAGCTAAGAAATCTTGGAAACCTTATTCCATTACTGTAGAAGGTAATTTAGCAAACGTCAATAAAGTAATTGATGCATATTCTGAAATTGTAAAAGATTACCCGCATTCCGATGCCGCCAATGAAGCATTACTCAAAATCGGAGAATTAAAATTAAATTATTCGGATGATTTTAACGGTGCCTTAAGTCTCTTTAAGCAATTGATTAATGATGCCGCCCTTTCCGAAAATGCCGCTCAAGCTTATGAAGATTTAGGAAAAGCTTATCTTTTAAAAGGAGATTTAAATTCTTCTGCTAAATATTTTAAATACATTGAAACAACAGAAAAATATCCTGAAGAGAAAAGGAATTTCGCTACTTATGAGTTAGCACGGATTAGTTTTTATCAAAACGATAATAATGAAGCTAAGAAATATTTAGAGATTTTGACCTCCAATCCTAATAATAGTTCAGCAAATGACGCTTTGGAGTTATCATTGTTAATGAACACATCAGTAAATGATTCGTCTAACCTTTCAACTTTTGCCGATGCAGAATTCCTTACAGATCAGCAAAAATATAATGACGCTCTTCAAAAGTACATAGAAGTTTCGAAGGACTCAAAGAAATTTATTCTTCAAAATCTTGCGGAATTAAGAGTTGCTGAAATGGATTTAGCTCTTGATAGGATTGATAGTGCTATAGTTCAGCTTAATAAGATAGGAAACGAAAAAGAGAATAATATTTATGCCGATAAAGCATTATATTTACTAGGAAAAGTTTATCAATTTGGAAAAATCGATTTTAAGAAGGCAGTAGAAAGCTACGAAAATTTGCTTGCTAATTTTCCTAATTCGTTATATCTTGAAGATGCAAGAACCGAAATATTAAAATTAAAGGACAGTGTAAATAATGGGTAAAAAACAAAACCAAAAAATTGTAAAATGTTCATTTTGCGGAAGAGATGGCAGTGAAGTCGGCAGCATGATTGCTGGACCGGATGTTTATATCTGTGATATTTGCATCGGAAGCAGTGTTGATATTCTAAAAAATAATTTAGCGGCATATAACAACGGTAAAACAAAAAATCCCATTATACATACTCCGGCTTCAATTAAAAAAACTCTGGACGAATATGTAATCGGACAGGACAAAGCAAAGAAAGTCTTAGCGGTTGCTGTTTATAACCATTACAAAAGGATAAACTCACGCTCTTCATTTTTTGAACTTGACGATGTTGAAATAGAAAAAAGTAATATATTGTTAATTGGTCCTACAGGTGTTGGAAAAACTCTATTAGCACAAACTCTTGCCAAAATTTTGGATGTCCCTTTTGCTATTGCGGATGCAACAACTTTAACTGAAGCCGGATACGTAGGAGATGATGTAGAAACTGTTTTAGTTCATCTTCTTCAGGCTGCTGATTATAATTTAGAAAGAGCTCAAAAAGGGATTGTTTACATAGATGAGATCGATAAGATTGCAAGGAAAAGTGAAAGCGCCTCAATAACAAGAGATGTCTCCGGAGAAGGAGTACAGCAAGCTTTATTAAAAATTCTTGAAGGAACTATAGCCGGAGTCCCGCCAAAAGGAGGAAGAAAACATCCCGAACAAAGCTTAATTAATGTTAATACAAAAAATATATTATTTATTGTCGGCGGAGCTTTCGACGGAATCGATAAAATTATTGCAACTCGTATTAATAAAAATCGAATGGGATTTTCTTCAAAAGCATTAAAAGAAAAAAACGCAGAAGAAGATTTACTGAAAAGTATTTTACCTGAAGATTTACTTAGATATGGACTAATTCCGGAATTAATTGGAAGAATCCCGGTAATTGCTCCTTTGCAATCATTATCGGAAGAAGCATTTAGAAGTATTTTAACTGAACCAAAAAATGCAATCTTAAAACAATACAAAAAATTATTTATGATAGAAGGTATTGAGCTCGAATTTGATCCATTTGCAATAAACTCTATAGTAGGCAAAGCAATGGAAAGAAAAACCGGTGCGCGTGCTTTACGTTCAATTGTTGAAGATTTTATGCTGGAAATTATGTATGAGATACCTACTAAGGATAATATTGAAAAATGTATTATTACTAAAGATGTAATAGAAAATGGAGCGGAACCTATTTACATCGAAGCTGATAGAAAATCTGCCTAAAACTATATCTCTGATTTATTTGACTTGCGATCTTTATGATCGCTTTTTATTTCTTATTCGTTATGGAAAAAGATGTTTAGAAAAATCCTTCTGTTAACCCTTTTGTTTCCCTTTATAAGCTTTGCCCAATCTAAGATTTTAATCTATATGGACTTAAAACAAACAGATCACCTTAGAGCATATGGTATTACTTACAATGCTCTGGAAAAAGGTGCTAAAGCTGATTGGCTTTTAAATTACCGAGGCGGTTCATTTTTGATAGATTATTCTGAAGATATTGCTAAAGAATGTTTGATTGAGGGAGTTGCCTTTGATAAGCTTTCAATTCAGGAAGTTGCTGACATTTATTCAATTGTACAAAGCCCAAACAATAATATGAATGTCGTTCGTTTAGAGAAAGCACCCAAAATTGCTGTTTACGTTCCACCCAGTTTTCAACCATGGGATGATGCGGTTACTATGGTACTTGATTATGCTAAAATTCCTTATACAAAAATATGGAACGATGAAATCCTAAGAGGTGATCTGTCTAAATATGATTGGCTTCACCTGCATCATGAAGATTTCACTGGTCAATATGGAAAGTTTTATGCAAGTTTCAGCAATGCTCAGTGGTATATTGATAATCAAATTCAATATGAAAACGATGCAAAGAAAAACGGTTTTAAAAAAGTTTCCGATATGATGAAAACTGTAGCTCAGGATATTAAAGATTATGTCGGAAAGGGCGGATTTCTGTTTGCTATGTGCTCAGCAACCGATACTTTTGATATTGCCTTAGCAGCAGAACACACTGATATTTGTGCCCAAATGTTCGACGGAGATCCTGCCGATCCCGATGCTCAAAGTAAACTTGATTATTCTAACACTTTGGCATTTACAAATTTTAAATTGGAAATGAACCCCTATGTGTATTCTTTTAGCGACATAAATATAAGACCGGATGAAGTCGGCAGTAGAGACAATGATTATTTTACCCTTTTTGATTTCTCTGCTAAGTACGATCCGGTTTCTTCTATGCTGGTTCAGGATCATGTTAATGTTATACACGGTTTTATGGGACAAACCACAATGTTTAGAAAATCATTGATTAAAAAATCTGTAATTATCCTGGGCGAGAGACCGGGACTAGGACAGGTTAAATATATTCATGGAAATTTTGGGCGGGGTACATTTACGTTTTACGGAGGTCATGATCCTGAAGCTTACGAACACCTTGTAGGCGACCCGCCTACTGATTTATCCCTGCATAAAAATTCTCCGGGATATAGACTTATTTTAAATAATATTTTATTCCCGGCTGCCAGACCCAAGAAACAAAAAACTTAAGAAATTTTATTAATTAAAAGTTAATAATTTATTAGTTAGATTTGAGTAATAAATACTAATCATTTCATAATTATGAATTTCAAATGAAAACAATAATAATTAAAAACACTAATACGAAAATTGAAGTCGGTAAAATGATCTGCGTTGGACGTAATTACGCTGATCATGCTAAAGAACTTGGCAATGAGGTTCCCAATAAACCTGTAGTATTCATTAAACCTGCTTCTTCGATTATTTATTCAGGCGGGGAAATTATTCATCCCAAGTTTTCAGATAATCTGCATCATGAAGTTGAACTCTTACTTTTAATAGGTAAGGATATTAAAGATGCCGATATTAAAAATTCCGAAGAAGCTATAATTGGGTATGGATTAGGACTAGATATGACTCTTCGTGACTTACAAAATGAAGCTCGGGGAAAAGGAGATCCTTGGACTGTTGCGAAGTGCTTTGATACCTCAGCGGTTATTTCTGAATTTATTCTTAAAAAAGATTATAATTTGACTTTAGATGAAGAAATTACCCTTACTGTAAACAATAAAATTCGCCAAAAAGAAAAATTGAATAAAATGTTATTTAAGCCCGTTGAAATAGTTGAGTATATTTCATCACTGATGACTATTGAAAAAGGTGATATAATTTTTACCGGTACCCCGGCAGGGGTTGGAAGAGTAGTTCAAGGCGATGTGCTGACGGCTTCAATCGGAAATGTTTTGGAACTAAACTGTAAAGTTATTTAAACTTTTATTTTTAGAATTATTTATTCAAAATACTAAGTGAATTTTTTATTAGTTCTTCAAGAGTTGCATTTGGTTTAGATGATAATACTTCCCTTACTGTATTATCTGCAGTTTTTGCATTATAACCCAGAGTTGAAAGTGCAGCAACTGCTTCCTGTTTAATGGTAAAAGATAATTTTGCACCTCCATCCTCGCTAACCTGATCCACTTTACTTTTTAACTCAAGCAGCAATCTTTCTGCAGTCTTTCTGCCTATTCCCGGAACTGCAATTATTCTTGAAATATCTGAAGACTGGATTGCTATCTTTAAATCGTCGATTTTAATGCCTGACAGAATACTAAGAGCAATCTTGGGACCAATACCATTGACTGATATAAGGAGCTCAAACATTTCTTTTTCTCCTTCAGAAAAAAAGCCGTATAATGTAATTGAATCTTCCTTAACAGATGTATGGATATATAATGAAATTGACTTCTTATCCGAAACTTTTTCAAAAGTGTTGATAGATATATTTACCAAATAACCGACACCTCCGACATCAACTAATAGCTTGGTCGGCTTTGCCGAAATAATATTTCCTTTTAAAAAGCCAATCATATTTTATTCAGCTAATCACTCTTTCCGGAAAGGCTTCAATAAAGTCTTTCCAATTATTGCTTCTTTTGGATGGTGTTTTCATTCGAAATGCATGACATAAAGCCACAGCTAAGGCATCTGTTTCGTCAAAACGAAATTTTTCATTTTTCAGATCAAGCATTTTAATTATCATATAACTAATTTGTTCTTTTGAAGCAGCGCCTGTACCAGTAATAGATTTTTTTATTTCCCGAGGCGAGTATTCACTTGACGGAATTTTATTATGAACAGCTGCAAGTAATGATACTCCTCGTGCATAACCTATTTTCATTGCCGATTGAACATTTTTTCCGTAAAATGCTGTTTCAATTGAAAATTCATCAGGTTTATAAGTCTTAATTATTTTGTCAAGTTCATCATAAATTATTTCAAGCTTTAATGCTAGTGATTTTGATGAATGAAGCCGGATTACTCCATGATGAACGTGCGTAAATTGATTCTTATTCTGGCTAATCAGTCCAAAACCAGTAAAAATTGTTCCGGGATCAACTCCTAGTATGACCATATTTTATAAATAAATCACTTTCAATAATTCAATTAATCGCTGAATCATCAATATCTGCATTAGTAAAAACATTTTGCACATCATCGCAATCTTCCATTGATTCAATTAGTTTAATTACCTTTTCAGCATTCTCTCCGGCAACAGTAATTAAATTTTTAGCAATCCATTGAAGAGAAGCATTTTCAACTGAAAGTTTTTGATCTGCTAAAGCTTTTCGCACTTTTTCGAATGATTCAATTGAAGTTTGAATAATAAAGAAATCCTCCTCTGTTTGCAGATCATCTGCTCCGGCATCTAAAACTATTTCCATTAACTCATCCTCGGTTTTACCTTGTTTAGGAAGAGTAATAACACCTTTCTTTTCAAACATCCAGGCAACCGAACCGCCTTCGCCCATGCTGCCTCCGTTCTTACTAAAGATATGTCTTACTTCAGCAACTGTCCTGTTTTTATTATCTGTAGCAACTTCTACAATAACAGCAACACCGGCAGGTCCATATCCTTCATAAGTAAGTTCAACATAAGTTGCACCTTCAAGTTCTCCGGTAGCTTTTTTTATAGCACGTTCAATATTATCCGCCGGCATATTAACAGCTTTCGCATTATCAATTGCTAATCTAAGTCGAGGATTGCCATTCGGATCACCGCCGCCTTCCCTCGCCGCAATTGTTATTTCTTTTATAATCTTTGTGAAAGCCTTGCCTCGCTTAGAATCAATAGCAGCTTTCTTTCTTTTTGTAGTTGCCCATTTTGAATGACCTGACATAATTTTAACTCCTAATATTTTTTTTAATTTTTAAATCTTTAAGTTTCAACTGTGGAATGTTCTTACCTTCCCATGAATTGTAGTCGATATTATATACTATATCAAAAAAAGAATTATTTGTATTCACAAGATCAAAATATCCGCTCATATTAAAGCCAATTGCATCAAATATTTTATCACAACCCGACTGACGAAAATTAATTATCAGATGCTTGGAACTAATTATTCGGGGAGTGTTTACAACTTCAACATCTTCAGATATAAATACAGGTCGCATATTCCCGGGACCGAACGGAGCAAACTGGTCAATAATTCTTAAAAATTTCGGAGTAATTTCAGAAAAATTTAATCTGGTGTCTATGTGTATTTCGGGTAATAAATCTTCTTTTGATATCGAATCCTGCACTATCTGATTGAATTTAGACTTAAACTCATCAATCTTTTCCAGCTCTACTGCTAACCCTGCGGCGGCTTGGTGCCCTCCATAATGAATTAATAAATCTTCACATTGCTTTAAAGCTTCATATATATTAAAATTTGAAATACTTCTTGCCGAACCCTTTGCAATACCGTCTACTGTAGTAAGCATAATTGTAGGTCTATAATATTTTTCCACAAGACGGGATGCTACAATACCAATAACTCCCGGATGCCATTTATCTTGATGTAGAACTATTGCGGCACAATCTTTTAACTCACCTGGGCTTCCTAAAAGTTCGAGTGCATCATCCAGTGTATCTTCATCAATTTTTCTACGCTCATAATTTTCAGATTCCAATACTTTTGCTAACCGGTATGCTTCATCTTTATCATTTGTTATTAGTAAATTCACTGCCCGGTCAGCATCTCCAAGTCTTCCTACTGCATTTATTCGAGGGGCAATTGTAAAGACTATTTGCCCTGAAGTTAGAGCGCCGGGTTTGTTTTTACTATTTTCAATAAGAGCTACAATACCCGGACGAGGATTAGTATTAATAATATTAAGGCCTTCTCTTACCAAAATACGATTCTCATCAACGAGCGGGACTATATCAGCCGCACCTGCAAGAGCAACAAGATCTAAATATGCAAGGGGTAGATCTCTTTTGCCAATACGTTCGGCAACTCCCTGTGCAAGCTTGAATGCAACACCTGCTCCGGAAAGAAATTTAAATGGATAATTACAATTCGGTTTAAGAGGATCAAGTACCGCGAGTGCATTAGGAATTTCATCTTTTGGCTGATGATGATCGCAAATAATTAAATCCATTCCTAATTCTTTGACATATTCTGCTTCTTCAATTGCCGTGATTCCGCAGTCTACGGATATTAAAAGAGATGTATCTTTCGATTTCACATAGTCAATTGCTGATTTTGATATTCCGTAACCTTCGGTTAATCTTTTAGGTATATAATATTCAACATTTGCACCTAGTTCTTTTAAGAACAGATATAACAACGCTGTCGAACAAGTGCCGTCGACATCATAGTCGCCATAAATACAAATAAGTTGTCTTTCTGATACAGCCTGAATAACACGATATGTAGCTGCTTCCATACCGTCCATTAAAAAAGGATTATTAAGATTTTCTAGTGAGGGGCGAAAAAAAGTTTTAGCTTGGTCAAAATTAGTAATGTTCCTAAGTACAAGTAAGTTTGCCAAAATATCTGAAATTGATAAAGAATTCGTTAATGATTTTATCAAATAATCATTTCCGGATTCTTTTATTTTCCATCGCTTATTCAGCATAAAATATTTCCTGCAAACTTTATAAAGAACAATAAAATAAATCAGACCTATAAGCCGAATTTTAGCA
>JAJYOQ010000437.1 GCA_021796135.1 Bacteroidota bacterium | reverse complement strand
ACTTATATATTATTCTTTGCCGGTTATTTTGTTCGATAAATTAGTATTAGAAATAATTTTTTCTATCGCTGCGGCAGCGCTTTCATGATCATTTGGAGGGACAAGAAGGCCTGTTTCATTATTGACAATAATCTCACTAAATCCTCCGACATTTGAAGCCACAACCGGAATATTGCAGGACTGGGCTTCAAGAATCGACACACCAAAGCTTTCCCGATTTGATAAGAAAACAGCGACATCCATCATTGAATAATATTCATGTACTTTGTCATTTGCAATCCTGCCCGTAAATACTGTCTCGCCTTCAATATTTAATTCAGATGCCAGCTTACGTAATTCTTTTTCATACGTTCCGCTTCCGATAATTAATAGTTTAAAGGATAAAGACTTATTTCTTTCTTTAAGCAGCTGAAATGATCTTAAAAGTGTATCAATACCGTATATCTTTTCTAAATTTTTTACAGTCCCGATTACAACCGAATTATCATTAAACAAACTTCTTACCTTTGTCTTTTGAAATAATTGAGTATCAATTCCGAAAGGTGTAATCACAAACTTTTTATTAGTATAAGCAGCTGCTTCCGCAGCCATATAAGCGCTGGTAGATAATAATTTATCGCTTTTAGATAATACAAATTTTAATAATGATTTTGAAACAAAAGATAATTTAGGGAATTCAAGAATATCTGTACCCCAGACAGAAGTAATCAAAGGATGAAAATTTAATAAGACACCGATTAACCCGTAACTTGAAGCATAATGCGCATGTACTATATCGGGTTTCCAGGACTTAATGATTTTCTTTATCCTTGGAATAACCCTGAAATATCGAAATTTTGAAAGTTTGCTATGCTCGACTTCCGTGTCGGTCAATTTCAAGTTTAATGAATCAACTTTGATATTCTTCAAACCCCTAAATAAGTCAGGAGAAAAATCCGTCAATCCAAACAAAAATACTTCAATCCCGGCATCAGCCAATCCTTTAACCCACTTAATAGTGTGAAATGATTTTGGGTCAGATAATATTAAGACTCTTATAAGCCCTCCGTTATTGAAAGAAAGTCACAAATTAACTTGTTTGAAGGAATAACCTTTTAACTGAAGAAAATATTAAATTAACTGAATTTTGTTTCAGCAGCAAAGAATTAATAGTATATATAATTAAGAAGCTTAATATTGCAGTAAGGGCTATCAGATATGAGCTGAAATTAAATCCTTCAAACAATAATTTAATAATAAAAAGAGAAATTATACCGTTAATAAAAGACAATGCAGTATCTTTAAAAAAACTAGAGATAAAAATGTATTTCGTCTTAATAAGTATAAATAAAAGACTTCCGGCAAAGAATAATATATAAGTAATTGCAGTACTCAGAGCTAGTCCGGACTGTTTCATAAACTTTACTAAAATAAAGTTCAGAAGAATTTTTATAAATATCCCTCCAGCCGTCAATATTAAAAGAAATTTAATTTCGTTAATCCCATACAAGACCTTGTTTAAGATTGCATAAGCAGAATAGAATAACAAGCTGATGCTAAAAATCCTCAATACATTAAACGTAGTCACACAATCAGCCGCAGTAAATTTTCCCCCCTTATAGAAAGCAGCAACAATAAGGTCGCCGAAAAAGACAAATAAAATAGTAACCGGAACTGAGATAAAAGAATTCATTTTCAAACCTTCTGCGATATATCCTTTCAACTCATCTTCTTTTTTATTATGAAATTTATGAGCAAACTGTGGAAATATTGCCGTAGATAAGGCAATTGAAAAAATACTGACCGGCAGCAGGAATAAATTCTGTGCATAGTTAATGGCAGCTATTCCGCCGGAATCAACCTGCTTCAAAAAAAACCTGTCAGCAAGAGTATATAATTGGCTGAGAAATTCAATAAGAATAATCGCAGTTAAGCTTGATGAAAAGAACGAGAATATTTCTTTAATATTTATCTTGGCTAAATAATCTATTTTTAATATACCGCTGACTTTTATGAAGAGATAAAGTATCTGCAAACAAATCCCGATTAAAAAAGCAATCGGAATAACCAGCACATTTAATTCTTTACTAAAAATAAAAGTCAGAATTATAACTGAGATGTTTACAAACAATTGAGAAATTGCCGGAGTTTTGAAATTAAATTCCGCCTGAAAATAGGCAGAGATAATTGCAATGCCTGCATTCAGCGGTATTGTCATAGAAATAATTTGAAATATCTTTTCTGCAATAATTCTGGTTTGCAAAGAAGTGTTAGGAAGGTAAATTCTTACAATAAGCCCGGCGGAAAAATAAAATATCAGACCGAGCGCAAATCCTAAGATGATAAAGAGCCAAAATATATTATTAAAATATCTGACGCTATTTTCGCCGTTTGATTTGATTTTATTATAAGACGGGATAAAGAAATTTTGACCTAGATATGTTATTCCCGTATTAAGAATAACCGGCATAACGCTTCCCACAAGATAAATATCAAAATCTTTAGTAAGCCCGAAAGAATTAGCAAAGACAATTTCCCGAATGAAGCCCAGACCTTTAGAAATCAGACTAAAAATAATTATGATAAATGATGCGCCGGCAACACCCGAGAATATCTTTTTAGACATTTATTTAACGTTCTGATTAACTACTTTCTTAAAATATTCGAGAGTAATTCTTAGACCTTCTGTCCTATCGACTTTGGGTTCCCATCCTAAAATTGATTTCGCTCTTTCAATATTGGGCTGTCTGATTTTGGGGTCGTCTTCAGGCAGATCTTTGTATACTATTTTGCTTTTAGTGCCGGTCAATATTATAACTTCCTCCGCAAATTGTTTTATAGTAATTTCCGTAGGATTACCGATGTTAACCGGATAAGTCTCATTAGACATTAACAATTTGAAAATACCGTCAACCAAATCTGAAACATAACAAAAGCTCCTTGTTTGAGATCCGTCGCCAAATACCGTCAAAGGTTCTTCGCGCAAAGCTTGACCAACAAAAGCTGGCAATGCTCTTCCGTCGTCCAGTCTCATCCTTGGACCGTAAGTATTAAATATTCTCACAATTCTGGTTTCGACTCCGTGAAATCTGTGATAAGCCATAGTCATAGCTTCTGCAAATCTTTTTGCCTCATCATAAACTCCGCGCGGACCGATAGGATTAACATTCCCCCAATAATCTTCAGTCTGCGGATGTATATTAGGATCACCATAGACTTCAGAAGTAGAAGCAAGCAGCATTCTGGCTTTCTTTTCTTTAGCAAGTCCCAGAACCTTATGTGTGCCCAGAGAACCGACCTTCAATGTTTGGATAGGTAATTTCAGGTAATCGATAGGGCTAGCAGGTGAAGCGAAATGCAGGATATAATCTATTCTGCCCGGCAGAAAAATATAATTTGTAATATCGTGTTTAACAAATGAAAAATCTTCATTCCCTGAAAGATGAGCAATATTATTAATATTACCCGTAATTAGATTATCTAAAGCAATAACTTTAAAACCTTCCTTTAATAATCTATCACATAAATGCGAACCCAAAAATCCGGCTCCGCCGGTTACTACAGCAGTAGGTTTAAACATCATCAATTCCCTTCATTTTTATTATTAAATACAAATAGACTTCTTTCCCGGAACAAAATAACCAGACACATTGAAACAAAAATAAATACTGCACCGGCTGCAGTATCAAATATCAGCCTCGGTGAAGAAGCAGTCAAAGGCGGAATAGCTGCATCTAATACCTGAACTGTCGGAATATCTTTATTCTCCTGAATTTTCTCACGATAATACTGCTGCTGAAGCATTGCATAAACTTCATTTTGAATTTTAACTTCACGCAATAAGTCCGCAAGTTTAGTACCGAGTTCCGGATAATTTTTAAAATTAAGCAGATAATCCTGATTATCGAGTTCCATCTTAGAGTATTGATCCTTAAGCTGGGATAATTTTTCTTTTAAGGCAATAAGAGACTTATTATTTGCTCTTAAATTATTTTCCATTGAACCTATTTCAATTTCAGATTTAACAATCTCGGCACGCAAT
>JAJYOQ010000436.1 GCA_021796135.1 Bacteroidota bacterium | reverse complement strand
CATATCTATAATGAAAACAGCAGTTAATATTTTGACTTAAAAAAATATTTGCTTACTTTATTCCGGGAAAATTATTGGTAAGTGGGGTAATCGATTTATCCCATTATAATACCGGCAGATTTTCTATTTCCAAAATATTTAAAAGGATAAGCGGGATATGAAGGTAAGAAATATTGTTAAGAATGTTCCGGAAAATCTTACAGCAGAAGTTATAGAAAAGATTTCTGAAGTCAAAGACGTACGGATAGAAAGGATTATATCGAAAGGTCATTCTTCACCAAAAAATTTTTGGTATGATCAATGCCGGAATGAATTTGTTATGGTAATGCGGGGCAGAGCGAAGATACAATTTATGGGAGAGCCTAAACCGACTATTATGTCCAAAGGCGATTACCTGATAATTCCTCCGCACGTAAAACACCGTGTAGAATGGACTGACGATGGAACCGAAACAGTATGGCTTGCTATGTACTTTTAATTTATTCGAATCTACTGCCGCAGCTTTTGAATTACTTCATAAATTAATGCAGCTGTTAATCCCCAGATAATGCCCTCTGTGGTTTTATAAACAAGCACCTGATGCTTTCTTCCTCCCCATGTTTTTGAATATCTATCCGGCAGCTGCAGCTCTTTAACCGGAAGCGTATCAATTCTATCTCCGTTCTTATTTATCTCGGTTGGATTTATCTCGAGTCTTACATAATATTTTTCGGGTTCACTCTCTGCAAAGAAAGATACCGGTACAAGGAAAATCTTTTCAACTTCATTCTTATCAAAATTTAGTGAGGAGATATTTTTTATATCGAGGATGCCGATAACCGAATCAACCGTTACGCCCATCGGTCCGATTAAAGTATCAAGGCTGCCTATGATTAAAATTTTATCTTTCGAGATCCCCAGTTCTTCCACCGTCTCTCTAATAGCAGTATCGTTGCAGGATGAATCTATCGCCGGGTCTATTTCTCCGCCCGGGAAGCAGACCTCGCCGCCCTGTCTTATATGAGCTGCTCTTTTTTCAAATAAAAAATTATACTCGCCGTTAATCATTACAAGCGGAATTAAAACAGCGGAGTTCATGTAATCATTTTTCCTAAGAATGCCCGGGTGTTTAGGCAGCTTTTCCTTAAGCCTTTCCAGATCAGAAACGTTCATTTTATCATCTTTAATTTTTAACGAAACAAAATTACTCAACTTTATTCTGAATTCTATTGGTGAGGATCATTAGGTATAATGGTATAAGGTATAATGGTATAAGGTATAGGGTATAATGGAATAGGGTATAAAGGTATAGGGTATAATTCACTCGTCTCTCTTTTTTGTTGCTTAAAGGAAAGCAATGCTTTGAGGCATTACGGATTGTTATTCTTCCAGCTTGATGCCGTATATACTTATACCATATACCCATATACCTTTATACCGCCCTGTGACTTAACAATTTCTTAACACAACCTTAACAGTAGCTTAACATTGGCGCCAGGTTTTATTTATATAATTGGGGCACTGATTTTTTAAGATTGCGACATTCTAAAAACATTTAAAAACTATTTAATAACTAAAAAGAGAGAAATATTATATGAAAAAAATCGCACTGCTGATTCTTGCCCTCCCGTTCTTTGTCAGCCTAACCAACGCTCAGAATCTTCCGACTTTTTCGGGACTGTTTTTCGGGGATTATTATTATGTTGTGAATCATGATAATGCCAATCCTGTGAATCCAACTTCCACTTTAGGAAATGCCGGGAAATTAGAGAAAGGTATGGGCGCTTTTGATTACAGACGTATATACTTAACTGCTGCTTATAATGTTGCCCCTGATTTTCTTGCCCAATTCCGTTTGGAATCTGATCCGAGCGCATCAAGTCTGGGTGGTGGAAACAATACCGGTAAGCTTTCCACAATGATAAAGGATGCTTTCATCCAGTGGAAGAATGTAACCCAGGGCGGCAACATTATAATCGGTTTGCAGGGAACACCTCAAATCAACATGGCTGAAGGAATATTCGGCTATAGACCGATAGAAAAAACAATTGAAGACTTGCACGGAATTTCTGCTTCAAGAGACCTTGGCGTTTCATTTAATCAAGTCTTTTCAAATCAATTTAAATCCGGGTTGCTGATTGGTAATAACAGCGGCAACGGCGTCCCCACTAACAAGTATAAAGCCGCTTATTTATATTTGCAGTACAATCCTGTAAAAGAACTAACAATTTTGCTCAACGGACAGTACAACGACGGACCTGCCGGGCTTAATAACAGGATAATCGACATCATCGCTAACTATGCGAACAAAGAATTTAGTATTGGCGGTCAATATTTTGCAAATGGAGTAAGTACTAGCGCCGCAGGTACACTGCAGAGAAACGGACTAAGCTTAAACGGATGGGTAGCACTAATGGATAATTTACATCTTGTTGCAAGGTATGATAATTACGTTCCTACTACAGCATCAAACAAAAACACAAATTATGCTACCGCAACGCAAAGCTTAATTATGGGCGCAATAGATTGGACCGTCGAGAAAAATGTGCATCTTATGCCGAATGTTGAATCTGTATCGTTTGGTAATACCGGCTCCACTGCCGACTTACTTGCACGTGTCACTTTTTATGTCAGTTTCTAAAATATATTTAACTAATTTATAATTTAATATTCTTTATATTTACTTAGGAGAAATAAAATGAAATTTAAAATCGTTGCAGCTATCTTTGTACTTGCAGGGATGCTTTTTATACCGGTTAATGCTCAGGTTAAGCTGACGGGCGCCGGTTCAACATTCGATTACCCAATCTTTTCAAAGTGGTTCGATACTTATAACAAGATGACCGGCATCCAAATTAATTACGCTTCAATAGGAAGCGGCGGCGGTATCCAGCAATTAACCGAAGGTACTGTAGATTTTGGCGCTTCAGATGCCCCATTAACTGAACAGCAGATGAACAACTTCAAACAAAAAAGAGGTACCGAAGTTGTACACCTTCCGATAATTATGGGCGGTGTTGCAATCACTTATAACTTGCCGTCAGTTGGACAGGGAATTAAACTTGATGGTGAAACTCTTGCTGATATTTATCTTGGTAAAATTTATAAATGGAATGATCCGCGAATTGTTAAATTAAATCCGGGGAAAAATTTTCCTAACAAAGCAATTATAGTTGCACATCGTTCTGAAGGAAGCGGTACTACATTTATTTTTACAAGCTATTTGTCGAAAGTAAGTCCTGAATGGGCAAAAAAAGTAGGTAACAGTATTGCGGTAAATTGGCCGGTTGGTCTGGGTGCAAAGGGAACAGAAGGCGTTGCCGGAATTATAGCACAGACTCAAGGCGCAATCGGTTATATAGAATTAGCTTATGCAAAACAAAATAACCTGCCATATTGTGTTATGAAGAATAAAGCAGGTAATTTTATTGAAGTAAATTTCAATACCGTTTCCGAAGCAGCAGCAGGTGCAGCGGCACATATGCCAAAGGATCTTCGAGCGGTTATTACTAATGCCGACGGAAAAAATTCCTACCCGATTTGCGGGTTCTCATGGATAGTAGTTCCCAAAGATATTAAAAATTATCAGCACGCAGAGGCTCTTGTTAAGTTTTTGAGATGGGCTGTTACCAAGGGTCAGAACGATGCAACAAGCCTTTATTATGCACCACTTCCAAAGCCTGTTCAAAAGCTTGATCTTGAAAAAATTAATTCAATTACCAGTAACGGAAAGAAACTTTAGTTCAGTATAATCACGTGGCAAGTATAAAAGAAAATGAATCACTCGAGAAGATTCAGAAATATTTTAATAAGAGTAAAGATAAATCCGGTACAAAGAGAAATACTTTCTTAAATAAAATATTAGGAACTAATAATCTCGGTGATATAATTTTTGAAAGACTAACCCTGCTTTTTGCGGTGTTAGTCTTTCTTCTTATAATTTTTATGGGTTGGGAAATGTATTCTCATTCCATACTATCAATAAAGAAGTTTGGCTGGGGCTTTTTAACATCAACAACATGGGATCCTTTTTTGTTTGAAGTTGTT
>JAJYOQ010000435.1 GCA_021796135.1 Bacteroidota bacterium | reverse complement strand
CTATCTAAACCGAAGACTTTTGATACTGGTTTTATAGTCCTTAAATTGTACCAATTAACTCGGTTTATATATTTATTCCATTTAAATGTTATGATTAAACTAAATTATGCTTAAGATATTAAAATTAAAATTTTCTCCTATCCTAAAATTATTAAGGAGAAAAGAATATTATCGCTATTTATTCTTTCTTGGGAAATATTTCAACTATCCAAGGTTAAGAGTAAAAATTGTCAAATTCTTGAACTTCAAAATATACGCAGTTGATTGCCTCTCATTTGTTTTTCAATATAAAGAAATATTTCTGCTTGAAACATATAAATTTAATTGTAAAAAGCAAGATCCTTTAATATTGGATTGCGGCGCTAATATTGGAATCAGTTGTATATACTTTAAATATTTGTATCCGGAATCAAGAATAAAGGCTTTTGAAGCTGATTCACAAATCGCAGATATACTTAAAAAAAATTTATTAATTAATGGTTTCCAAGATATTGAGGTATTTAATAAAGCTATTTGGATAAATAATCAGGGAGTTGAATTCAGTTCGGATGGGGCTGATGGCGGTTCAATATTAAATGGCTCAAATAAGAATCTTGTACCTTCAATTAGATTAAAAGATATCATTGATCAGGAAAATGAAATCGATCTTTTAAAGATTGATATTGAAGGTGCTGAAACAGATGTACTTACCGATTGTGATGTTAGTTTGTCAAAAGTCAATAGAATATTTGTTGAATATCATTCATGGAGCAATTCAATTCAGCATTTAGGAAAGCTTCTAGAATTATTGACTAGAAATAATTTCCGATATTATATCGAAAATGTGAACTCTATTAATTCACCACTAGAAAAATTAAATAAAATTAGTGATTATAATCAGCAGTTAAATATTTATGCTACTAAATTAATATAATTAAGTAATAATTTTTTATGATACTAAATCGAATGAAAATTAAATGGAATAAATATATAAACCGAGTTAATTGGTACAATTTAAGGACTATAAAACCAGTATCAAAAGTCTTCGGTTTAGATAGAGGCATCCCGATTGACAGGTATTATATAGATGAATTTCTAAGCAGAAATAGATCTAATATCAAAGGAAAAGTCTTGGAAATAGCTGAGAATACCTATAGTAAAAAGTATGATAATGGCGTTACTTCGTTTGAGATCTTACACGTTGATAATTCGAATAAAAATGCCACAATTATTGGCGATCTTACAAAAATAGAAAGCTTACCATCAAATCAAATTGATTGCTTTATATGTACACAAACATTGAATTTCATTTATAATTTTCATGATGCAATAAAAGGTATACATCATTTACTAAAACCTGACGGAGTAGTGCTTGCTACTTTAGCTGGAATTAGCCAAATATCACGTTACGATATGAATCGATGGGGGGATTATTGGAGATTCACAACCTCTTCTGCTCAAAATATATTTTCTGATATATTCGGAAAGGATAATATTAATGTAGACTTTTATGGAAATGTTTTATCTTCAATTTCTTTCCTTGAAGGATTAAGTGTTCATGAACTTACTAAAGCAGAATTAGATTATAAAGACAATGATTATCAGATGCTGATAACGGTTATTGCTAAGAAAGTCAATTAATATTAAGAATGAAGTTAAAAACATTATTATCAGAAATCTATTTCCAACCTCAAAGATATTTTGGAAACATAATAGACCTCCCATCGATCATTTTAATCTATCATCGTGTTTCTGAACTTAATCATGATCCCCAAATGCTCGCTGTAACTCCTGAAAACTTTTATAACCAAATAGTATATCTCAAGAAGAACTATAATATTTTATCTGTAGAAGAATTTGATTTCTTAATCAATGGCAAAAAAAAACTTCCTAAAAAGAGTATTCTGATAACATTTGATGATGGATATGCTGATAATGAGTATAACGCCTTATCAATTTTAGAATCACTCAATACACAAGCATTATTCTTTATTACTACTTCATGTATTAACACTGACGAGGAAATGTGGTGGGATCAACTTGACAATGTATTCTTTTCTGATAATGATTTACCAAAAGAATTAACTATATCAGTTAATAAAACAGAGTTCAATTTTTTTACTTCATCTTTGAAAGATAAATCTAATACATATAGAACACTTCATTCATTAATAAAGTTTAATAGAAAAGAAACTCGAGATTATATTCTTCAAAACTTATTCAATTGGGCAAACATTCCAATTAGAAGTAGGAAAGAATATCGAATGATGAATAATGCAGAATTATTGAAAATGGATAATTCGCCAGCTGCAAAAATAGGTGCGCACACTGTCTCGCATACTCCATTAAGTATCCTTAATTATAATGAACAATATGAGGAAATTAAAATATCTAAAGAGTTCTTAGAAAGTTTTCTGAACCATTCAGTAAAATATTTTTCATATCCTTTTGGCAATAGAAAAGATTATAACCGAGACAGTGTTGAAATATGCAAAAAATTAAACTTTAATTTTGTCTGTGCTAATTTTCATTCTCAAGTTCACCGTTGGACAAACAAATTTGAATTACCACGTTTATTGGTGAGAAATTGGGATACCGGAGTTTTCAAACGAAAGATGAATCAATTCTTTAGATATTAAGTGAAAATATTATTTATAAACAAATATGATATTACAGGAGGAGCTGGGATCACTGCTTTCCGACTTCATAAAGTATTGGAGAATAAGTTTAAAACAGAAAACTTATTCCTAGTTGGGATTAAAAATTCTAAATATGATTTTGTATTATCAACTAGAAAGCCAGGGTTCCAAAATTTTGCCGAACGCGGACTCAACTTTTTATTTAATCAAATTGGATTACAGTATAAATACCATCCCTTCTCTACAAAAACTATAATAGATCGTGCCCTAAAATTTTCTCCTGACATTATTAGCCTACATAATGCACATGGGGGATACTTCCAAACATCCCTATTAATTGAACTATCTAAAATTGCACCAATTGTTTGGACTCTTCACGATATGTGGGCTTTTACAGCAAATGCTGCTCACACTTTTGGAGATATGTCTTGGGAAAAAATGAAAAGTGGTAAAAATGAAAAAAAACATTTCCCTCAAATAGGCATAAACACAGGAGAGTGGCTTTTGAAGGGAAAGAAAAGAATTTATTTTAATTCAAATATTACTATTGTAGCCCCTTCCAATTGGCTTTTTAATCTTGCCTCTCTTAGCCCTGTTTTTGAAGGAAAAAAAATTATTAGTATCCCAAATGGAATTGATCTTGACATATTTTCACCTACAAATAAAATTGAGGTTAGAAACTATCTTGGAATTCCATTAGATGCAAAAATATTGATTTTTGGTGCTGAAAAAGTATTGACTGGGAATTATAAAGGAGGGGATGATCTTATCAATATCCTTAAAATGCTTGATTTACAATTAGATCAAAAAGTGTATATTATTATTGTTGGTAATTCTGAATTGAAAAAGTTTCATACCTTTAAGCATTTTGAAATAATTGAGACTGGATATATATTCAAAGAAGCAGATATGGCAAAATATTTATCCGCAGCAAATGTTTTCATTTATCCGACAAAAGCAGATAACTTGCCAAATTCTCTTATTGAAGCTTCCGCTTGTGGAGTCCCTTCTATTACTTTTGATGTCGGTGGTTGTAATGAAATTATCCAAGATAATGTCAATGGAATTGTTATCCCTCCTGGAAATATTAGATTGTTTGTAACTGCGGTAAAAAGGCTTTTGGAAAATGAGCCACTAAACAAAAACTTTTCTCTTAATGCCATTAGGATTGCGAAAGAAAAATTTTCTGTTATTGATATGGCTGATAAGTATTATAAATTATTTAAAATGCTAAAGCATACCTAGTTATACTATATCCGCTAAAATAAATTTAAAACAATAATCACTACTGTCCGGAATACGAGATGTTAAGATTCTATAAGAGATTAATAAATAAAAGGTTACACGGAAAAATAGCAATAATCGATTTGAAATGGGAGTTATAAGTTCGTTGATTTACAGCTTGAAAA
>JAJYOQ010000434.1 GCA_021796135.1 Bacteroidota bacterium | reverse complement strand
TGATTTTCAATGAAATAAGTTCGACTATTATTGAATAAAGAAAATATAGAAATGTTAATTTTTTGAATTCAGTAAAAGTAAATAATTCGGGAATACCTCAAGAGTTTCTATTCCGAGAATCTACCACAATGGGAAATACAAAACTGGAAAATCATACTAAATTTATTTTTAGAATTGCTCTGAAACATGTCCAACTGTCTTGTTTATCATAATCTTCGTAAAGCGTTTGATATTTATATTGCGGTTCATCTTTGATTTTCCCGAATATTATTTGATCATTGTCAAAGTCATTTTGGCTTTCTCTATTGCCTTTACTCCGTGAGGAACATTCGGCGGAAGAATTATAAAATGCCCGGAAGTAACAACAAAAGGTTTTCCTCCAACAGTGATTTCCATAGATCCGTCAACAATATAAATTACTGCTTCAAACGGGGATGTATGTTCTGTTAAAGATTCATCTTTGTCAAAAGCAAATAAAGTTATATTGCCATTCGGCTTTTTTAGTAATTGCTTGCTTACAATTGAGGATAATTGATATTCAATTTCTTCTACCAAATTTTTCGGAAAGATCGATTCTGTTTCTAACTTGTTCTTTTCATTTTCCATTATTAAGCTCCTTTGATCTGATGTTAATTTTTCATTGAGTTTGTTATTACTTACACCGTTAAAATTTTTCTCCCTTAGCTTCACGATACTGGCTGCCTACTCCTCTTATCCTTCCCCACATCGCATAAAAGAAAAGAATAATTGCCAATACTTGAAATATAGAAAAAACAGAAATACCCGTTTCAATATATTTTGATTCAATAAAAGAGCCTATCACTTGAAATAAAAATCTTAAGGCGGTAGATATTGTCATTATCCAGTAGGTGACAAGGATAAGATCCGGATTATATTTTTTGTCATCTTTTTCGGCGCGGGGGAAGAACCACAAAGCTACGCCCATAATCATCATCATAACAGAACCGACGAGAATAATATGAGTATGGGCAGAAATTAATTCCGGTGAAAAGCCGGTGTAAAACAAATGCTTATTGAGTGACATATAAAGTCCGGTAAAAATTCCAACAATTAAAAATATGATACTTGTTTTTACAAAATACCTGACTGTTGTAAACATTTTTTACACCTTAGTTAAATTCCTAATTCTCTTCTGGCTTCTATAGACATTAAATCAGGAGTCCATTTAGGTTCCCAAACGAGATTTATTTTTACGGAAGCCTCAGGCTCTAATTGGGTTATTACTTTTTCAGCCCATGCAGTTATACTATTGTGCATTGGGCAGCCGGGAGTTGTTAAAGTCATTGTTATGGAAATTTCATTCTCATTAAACTCGACTTCATAGACTAAGCCAAGGTCAACTATATTCAACCCGATTTCAGGATCAATTACTCCCTTTAGGACTTCCAATATTTCTTCTTTTGTTGCCATAATTATTATGCCTTAATTAAAATATATGAAAAATTAAAAAGGAATATAAGAGAGCTAACAAACATAACTCCGAAAGAGATTAATAAACCTGAGGGAATTTGAAATGCTAAAGAGAAGATTACTCCCAATAATGCAGCTACCATAAAATAATATCCTGCATAAGCAGGTTTCTCTTTGAACATATCTTTTAGCATTGGCACCTTTTCTATACCGACTTTACTGCTGTATTTATGATACCAAACAAGAAAAGGAACTATCTTGTACATCTGCCCTACTATCAGCATTGAGATATAACCGAAGATAATTAAATATCCGTATACAAGTGTTACATTCATTGCATTTGAAATATTAGTGAATGTGAGAAGAGAACCAAAGGCAGTTGTTATACCCAAAAGTATGTAAGCAGTTTTTGAAAACTTAATGCCGATGTCTGATTTTTTTCTTAATCTTTTTTTGAAAATTAGGTACATTTGAAAGAGAAAGGAGAATATTCCGGCAACTATTAGCAGTACGCTGATATGGAAGTAAATTGTTAAATCTTCGTAATGCATTACTGTAGAAATTCCGAGCAAGCCGGCATTAATTAATCCAAAGGCAATTTTGCCGCTTACCGTTGAGTAGCCATGTGAAAGAGTGAACATCGGTATAAGTTTAAATGAAACACCCATTATCACCATAGAAACCCATCCTATAAATGCAATGTGTGCATGAAGATTAAGATACTGCAAATGACTAATCTTGATGAACGGATAACCTAAATTAATACTGAGCAGCAAACCGGCAACTGCGGTTGTAATGAGATAAAAAATTGCAGCGGCTAAATACAATCCAGTAAAATTCCACTTTTTTACGCGAGTCATCGTAACAATAATATTAAAAGAGAAAATCAGGATTGCAATATTCAGAATTATAGCGGAAGCCGTTAAATGAATACCGGTATCAAAGTTCCAGAATCCGGTTACAAGTCCAATAATGCCTATTAAGAAAATCCAGAACTGAATTTCGGCAAGCTTTTCGCTGAAGAGTTTAACTTCAAGAACAACTGGAACGAGCTGGAACATTGCACCAAAAATTATCATTGTAATCCAGCCTAAAGTTGCAATATGGGTTAGAGCCAAAATCTTCGGTTGAAAATGGAAACCGCTTATATCCGTATAATTTAACACCAATAATAAATTTAGAATAGCAAATGAAAGGATTGCGGCAATAAAATATTTTAATACAATCTTGAACGGAGGCGAATATGCAGATATAAGTGATTCTGATTGCATAATTATGCTCTATCCATCTTTTTCATTATTATAACTTTGAAGTAATTGTCATTAATCTTATTGCTGATTGCTTTGTAACCTCTTTCTTCAAGTTTAGGATAAAGCATTAATGGTTCTCGATGATGATGTACAACTAAAACCGTTTTGTCATCTACTTTAGATAAAGCTTCTAAAACTTTTACCATCGGCTCAGGCGGAGTTAACTCCCTAACATCAATCTCAATAATATTTTCATAATCATGAGGAATTTGTGCAGAAGTCAATCCATTTTCAGTATTTTCACCAGTACTACTTGCCGGAACATCATTTTTATAGAAATAGATTTTACATACTTCTTCTTCTTCTTTAATTATTTTGTAGTCGAATCCTTTTTTACCCATGACAGAATATAGTGGAATAGGTTCAAAAGAATTTATAAGAAGAAATATATCATCCTCTTTCAAGGCTTTAACTTTAGACATGATTTCAAGAAAAGGATCTTTCCCGGTGTCAATAATAGGTCGCACATCAAGAATAATAATTTTATCCGGATTTAGATTATTAATAAAATTAAAATCGTTTTCTTCCATAATGTGTTTTTCTTTCTTAGTATTAGCAGAAACAATTTGCGATTCTGCAATAGGATTAACTGACTTATTCAGCCTGTAAAGAAGAGCGCTAATATCAACTCCGGCAATAGCCGCTGCTTGCTCTACATTAACTCTTGCAGCCAAAGCTTTCCTTAAAATTTTATTTTTAAGTTTACTGAAGTGAGGGCTTGTTTTTAAAAGTATATCAATAGTCTGAGGATAATCTTTCAGCATTTTAGATATCTTCATTGACTTGGTAATCATTGCTCTTCTCTCAGATAATAATTAAACAATTTTCGTAATATTGACAATCCAAACTTCGGGACCGCTTTCTATATATTCCCATGAAAACTGCTCGCTTCTTAAGGCTTGCATTTGATAATAAAGCGGCATTGGGTCATGATCATTTATCAATTGTAGTATTTCTTCCTTTTGAAGCAAATCAAATGTTGCAAATATTGTTGGATGTTTTTCACGCGGAGGGACGGGACGAATATCCAACTCTTTTACTATTGTGCTGCTCATTTTAGTTCCTTTCTTTTTTAATTTAAAACTATCGAAGAAAACAGAAGAATCCTTTGACTTAAGTCATTATTCTTAATTTTCGACATTCTTGACATATATTTAATTAGCCAAATCTATTTGTACAACATGCTTGAAAGCATATTTACATTTTGATTTAATCCTTTGCTCTGGTTTTGGATTTCACCTTTTTGGTTAAGGAATGTTATTAGATTTGAATGTGTAAACATACCCGAAAG
>JAJYOQ010000433.1 GCA_021796135.1 Bacteroidota bacterium | reverse complement strand
ACAATGTGAGAGAAGAAAGGATCGTTTGGATTATCAATACCTAATTTGAAAAATGATTTAAGGTTTGCTTTGCTTTTAGCATCCTTGAAAATATAGGGATAAAGTCTTTCTAATAATCTAGGGCGTACATCAGAATTCGGAAACTTTGCCCAGAATGCTCTTATTAAAGTTTCCTTGAAAATATTATATCCGCCAAATACTTCATCTGCCCCCTCACCGGTTAATACTACCCGAAATCCATTTTGATTAACTAATTTTGAAAGCATAAATAGAGGGACAGGTGATAACCTTAAAAGAGGGATTTCGCAGTGCCAAATTACATCCGGTAAAAGCTCTCCAATTTTTTTATTAGACACAAATATTTCAGTATGTTCAACATTCAAATTTGAGACCATTTCTTTTTGATATACACCTTCATCAAAAGAGTCCTCTTCAAACCGAATTCCAAAAGTATTTAATTTATTATTGAAATTTTTATTAACTAAAGCTGTAATTCCTGATGAATCTAATCCCCCGCTCAAATATGAGCCGACCGGTACATCTGCTCTTAAGCGAATGCTTACAGCGTCTAAAAGCAATTCCTTTGAGAACTGCACAATATCATCGGTTGTGTAATTTAGAAGTTTATCCGGAAGAGCGAAGTTAAAATCCCAATATTTTGTAATCGATAATTTATTCCCTTTTAATTTTAGAAATGATCCTGCAGGAAGTTCTTTAATATCTTTAAATATTGTTCTTCCAGGAAGAGTTGTCCAAAAAGTAAAGATTTGATTCAGAGCAATGTAATCTAATTCGCGATTTATTTTATTATTCGAGAATAATGCTTTTATTTCGGATGCAAAGAAAAATTGATTATCGCAAAATGTATAAAATAATGGCTTTTTACCAACGCGGTCTCTACCGATAAAAACTTCTTTACTTACTGAATTCCAGATTACAAATGCAAATTGACCGTTAAGTTTGTTTAAACAATTCTCTTTTTCATCTTCATATAGATGAAGAATTACTTCAGTATCTGAAAGAGTATAGAATTTATGACCTGATTCAACCAAGCTTCGCCTTAATTCAACATAATTATAGACCTCACCGTTAAAAACGATCCATAATGTTTTATCTTCATTATGAATTGGTTGTGTCCCCCCTAGTAAATCTATTATATTTAATCTTGTTTGAGCAAATCCCATCCAATCATCAATATAAATTCCAGCTTCATTCGGTCCGCGATGTTTTAAGTAGCTTGCCATCATGCCGACAGAATGAAGCGAAATAGATAAAGGCTCTTTTAGATTTATTATTCCAGCTATACCGCACATTTATTAACCACTTTCGGAATTTGATTTAATTTATGGTTGATATAATCATTTAATTTTGTCAGTGAAGAAAAATTTTCTTGTAAAATTTCATCATCTTGTACCGAAAAATTGAATGATTCTTCGACAAAGCACACTAACTCAAGAACCCCAGTGGAATCAATAATTCCTTTTTCGAAAAAATCGGTATCATTTTCAAGTAAATCACCTTTCCCAAAAAGAAAATTATTAATGACAAAATCTTTTAATTTTTCAATCTGTTCCACACTTACCTCCGTTGCATTAGTTTAATAAAGAATTTTTAAGTAACAATATTTTGAAATATTCTATTCATGTAATTGTCCATGGGAATTTTCCATCGTAACCTTTTACATAGATATAATCATTATTCGCAAGGTTTTTTATTTTTTCTTTAAAGTCATTATCCGGTGAGTTAAATTCTTTATACTCAAATGAAGGGCATTTTTTAATTGCATCTATGTGCCGTTCTATGAATTCATCAAATTTTTGATACACACGAGCAGGCACACCGGCTACACATGAATTTGGTGGAATATTTTTATTAACAACTGAACCGGCTGCAATTAAAACATTTGGACCGATTGTAACACCGGGAAGAATTATTACATTAGAACCGATATAACAATTATCTTTTATCTCAACTTTCCCTATTCTTGAATAACCATTTGTGAATTTAAAGGGTGTTGCATCGTGAGCTAGAATAAGAACACCATTACTCAAAGAACAATTATCACCAATGCTTATTAAATAAGAATATCTAGCATCGATAGTGGCACCAGGCATTATAGTCACATTTTTCCCCAATTTTAAACCATTCTTAATATTAGTTTTTAAATTGTAATTATAATGTTTATACTTGATGTAAGAACTAAATTTTGATAATATTTTTAAAATATATCTCATTGATTACCCCACGAAAATAAATTTCGTTTTAACTTAAATTGTCCTTTTAGTCTTAATTTATTGTTGCTGATGTTTTTTGATAAGTTTTTTCAGATAAAAAAGAAAGAAATTTTTCGGCTATTATATGTTTCCCCTTTTCATTTAAATGGCCTCCATCCACACTGTACTCAGGGATTAAGGAATTATAAGCTTTACCTTGATAAATAAATTCTTCACGTTTTCCGTCGGGATAAGTTGATTCTATTTTTGCTAAATCGAAGATTTGATCTGCAGGATATTTTAAGAAGAGAAGTTGATTATATTTATTTCTTACAATATTATCCAGTATACTACTGTTTGAACGTCTTTTTATGAAATCTTTAATGCTCATTAAAAGAGTTCGCTTTGAAGTTAACGGTACTGTAAAATGGATTATCATCAAGTCAGGATACTTTTTATGTAAAGAATCTATCACTTCTGTATAATATCTAAAGATATCATTGATATCAGTATTTCCCTTGATATCAGCGTAACATAATTTCATCATTGCAATTGATAATTTTTTTTGAGCTAATTGATTAACTATTTTATTAAAATCGTTAATTTTACTTTTGGGATCACCATTACTACCAATATTGGCATCTAAGAAATATCTTTCCGGTATCTGGCTGATGTTATTTATTTTTAAAATATCCAAATTTGGGACAGCACTTTTAGAGCTTATTTCTTTTACACCTTGTATAATATTTTCTCCAACCGATCGATGCCCAAAGAAAATATTTTTTTTATTTATGATTTCTATTTCTTTAGATAACTCCGGGTTCATACTATTCTCCAATTTAGCGGGGCGAAAAAACACAGAAAATATTACCAATACAAGCAATAACGATAATATCAGAAAATATATTTTGGGATTTATTTTCATACAATAGTTTATTTTAATTGTCAATATATTTTTGCGTAATGACCGGTTCCCATCCAAGTGTTAGTTTTGCTTTATTGTTTGAATAGCTCAGGTTTCTTGTCGCCGCCGCAATTACATAGCTAACATCAACTTTACCTTTTTTCCCCAATATCCTTTTTACTAAGGTAGCAAATGATGCAAGAATTATTAAAATGAAACCTCTAATAAACACAGGTTTGATATTTATATTATGTACTTTTCCCCAGTTTTTAAACCATTCCTTATAGGTTATATCTTTATCGGGAGTAATATTGAAAATATTGCTCGACTTATTGTCTCTAATCCAAAGGAAAATAGCATTAGCAACATCGTCGGCATGAATCAATGGCATTACATTTTTCCCATTGCCGAATCCTATACCAAGCTTTTTACCTATAAATGGAACAATTTTCTTAATCGGACTTTTTCTATCGTCAAATATCGGCCCTGGCCTAAATATTCCGATAAACATTTGATTGGAGAATTTTGTTGCTAGCATATTTTCAATCAAGATTTTTTCTTTCGGATAAGTAAAAATTAGTTCTTCGCCTTGTGCCAACTGGTTTGTCTCAATTATCTTTTCCGCCCTTCCCTGCATGCCGTAAACTGCAATCGAACTTATATAAGCAAATCTTTTTATATGGGCATTTTCACTTTCATTAAATAGAAGCTCTATTGCTTTTTCATTAATTGTAGGATGTAAGACTCCGTTTGGATTAAATTTCCATCCGCAGTGAATAACACAATCAATGCCCTCAAGCGCTTGTCTAATTACCTTCTCATCATCCATTGCCCCAAATAAATATTCATCAACTTCTCGAGTTATTTCTCTTCTTGTCACTGTTTTAGCATGCAATAAAACTCTTACCCAATATCCTT
>JAJYOQ010000432.1 GCA_021796135.1 Bacteroidota bacterium | reverse complement strand
TTCCGATCTACCTTCAAGCAATGCTTCTGTTTTCTTAAATAGTTGAAAAATTTCTTCTTCGTTATAGTTCATCTAAAAATTCCTCCATTTCCGAAGCAGCGCGTTTGTCACCCGCTTCTCTCGCTTTTATGATTCCTTTATTAAATAAATATTTTGCTTCTTCAATATTATTCTGATTTGATTTAAGAATGGCATACTGCATATAAGCAGGTACATAATTTGGGTCAGATTCTAATAGCGTCTTAAAATATTTCTCGGCATTAATAAAATCTTTTTTAGCAACATACTCAAGCGCAATTCCATATCTTGTAAATGAATCGTTAGGATTCTGATTCAATAAATTCAAAAGAGCTTCAAGTCTATTTGTCATCCGGCAATAATTTCAATTTTATTTGCAAGATTAAAATCGTTCGCAGTAACACCGCCCGCGCTGTGTGTTGAAAGAAATATCTTTACTTTATTCCATGAATGAATTAATATATCAGGATGATGATCCATCTTTTCAGCTTCAATGCCTATCTTGTTTACAAAATCAAGAGCGCCGCTAAAATCCTTCAACTTAAATTCCTTTTCAATTTTATTTTCAGAAAAAATCCACCCGCTTAAAGATTTTAGATTTTCATCTATTTCAACCCTCGTCAGTGTTACCATAGTGCCTCCGTGATTAAATGTTTAACGAAAAAAAAGCGTATCAAATAAAGTTAATACGCTTTTTAATTTATTGTTTCACAAATCATCCAAGAGCTACGATTCTGTTGTGTCGCTTTTTTCTTTTTCCTCATGCGGAGAGTCCAAAGCGCTGTCATCTTCAATGAATACTAATTCATCAGTGTTTTCAAAATGCTTGGCTATAATTTTGGAACCTTCCTTAAATGAGCCGCGAAGTATCTCTTCGGCGATCATATCTTCAACATATTTTTGAATTGCTCGTCGTAAAGGTCTAGCGCCGTATTTCTGATCAAAACCTTTATCTACAAGAAAATTTTTGGCGGAATCCTCCATCTGTAATTCCAATTTATTCTCATGCATATTGTAATATAAGTCTTTAAGCTCGATGTCAATAATTTTAAGAATATCTGACTTCTCTAAATTTCTAAATACAATAGTTTCGTCAACACGGTTTAAAAATTCCGGGTTGAATAATTTTTTCATTGCATCTTCAACTGTATTCTTAAGACTGGAATATTTATCCGCCTCGTTTTCGCCTCCGAAGCCAAATGAACCTATATTTTTTATATCACGCGCTCCGATGTTGGTTGTCATTATGATAATTGCATTTCTGAAATCAACCTTCCTTCCAAGGCTGTCTGTAAGCACTCCGTCATCAAGTACCTGCAAAAGAATGCTGAAAATATCCGGATGTGCTTTTTCTATTTCGTCGAATAGAACTACAGAGTATGGTCTACGGCGTACTTTTTCCGTTAGCTGTCCGCCTTCTTCATATCCGACATATCCGGGAGGCGCTCCGACAAGCCGCGACAGTGAAAACTTTTCCATATATTCGCTCATATCAATTCTTATCAAAGCATTGTCTGAATCGAATAAATAATGTGCAAGCACTTTGCACAACTCTGTTTTTCCGACACCTGTGGGGCCAAGAAAAATAAAACTTCCGATTGGTCTGTTTGCTCTTTTTAATCCGGCTCTAGTTCTTCTAATTGCTTTTGTTAGCTTGGAAACGGCTTCATCCTGACCAACAATCCTTTCTTTAAGAGAAGCTTCCATTTTCAATAATTTTTCGGATTCGGTTTGTGCAACCCGGTTTACCGGGATACCCGTCATCATTGCAACTACAGTGGCAATGTCATCTTCGCTTACATCGTGGACTATATCTTTTGTCTTTGTTTCCCATTCTCGTTTAGCAATCTCAAGATCGGATTGGAGATTTCTTTCTTTGTCTCTTAATCGCGCAGCTTCTTCATAATCCTGCTTTTTTACTACCGAAGCCTTTTCCTGACGTACTTTCTCGATATCTTCTTCAAGATTCAAAATGTCCTGTGGCACTTCAAAGTTTCCCATGTGTACTCTTGAACCTGCTTCATCAATTACGTCAATTGCTTTGTCAGGAAGATGCCTATCGGTTATGTACCGGTTGCTAAGCTTTACAGCAGCGTCAATTGCTTGTTTTGAATATTTTACATGATGATGTTCTTCATATTTGAACTTTATGTTATCTAAAATTTGAATTGTCTCATCATAACTTGGAGGCTCAACCATTACTTTTTGAAATCGTCTGTCTAAAGCTCCGTCTGTCTCAATGTACTTTCTATATTCATCAAGCGTTGTCGCCCCTATACATTGTATGTCTCCTCGAGCTAATGCCGGCTTGAACATGTTTGAAGCATCAAGTGAACCGGATGCCCCGCCTGCTCCGACTATCGTATGAAGTTCATCAATAAAAAGAATTACTTCCTTTGCCTTTTCAAGCTCGTTCATCAATGCTTTCATTCTTTCTTCAAATTGACCCCGGTATTTTGTGCCCGCTACCAATCCCGCTAGGTCCAACGTTACGACCCTCTTGTCCTGCAAAATTCTCGGAACTTTTCTTTGAATGATTCTTAATGCAAGACCTTCGGCTATTGCTGTTTTACCAACGCCCGGCTCTCCGATTAAAACTGGATTGTTCTTCTTTCGCCTGCTTAATATCTGAGCTACTCTTTCAATTTCTTTTTCTCTGCCTACAACCGGATCCAACTTGTCTTCATTTCCAAGTTTTGTTAAGTCTCTTCCAAAATTATCAAGCACCGGAGTTTTTGTACGCTCGATTTTTTTATCCGGAGGAGGAACTGTTGCACCTGCGTCTTTAGGATTTTTAACGGTCAACATTGCATTAAGCTCAGAACGTGCGGCATCGTATGTCACATTGAATTGATGAAGAATCTGCGTAGCAATATTGTCTTCATCTCTTAAAAGCGAAAGAAGAAGATGCTCCGTACCAATAACGTCTGCCTTATAAATTTTTGACTCAATCTGGGTAATCTTTAAAACTTTTTCTGCTTGCTTGGTTAACGGAATATTTCCGATTGTTAAAGTTCCCCCGGAAGTACGAACAGTATCTTCAATTGCCTTTTTAAGTTTCATTAAATCACAGTCAAGATTCCTAAGAATTCTGACGGCGACACCTTGTCCTTCTCTAATTATTCCCAATAATAGA
This sequence comes from Bacteroidota bacterium, assembly GCA_021796135.1. Next base: position 885 of record JAJYOQ010000432.1, on the reverse strand, counting down.
TGCTCCGTTCCGATATAATCATGCCCAAGCCTGAGTGCTTCCTCGCGGCTTAGTCTAATTACATCCTGCAGTCTATCTGAAAAATTTCCTTCCATGGTATCACCTATTTTTTGTTTAATACTAAAACAAGATTTCCTGTTAAATATTTTAGATAAATATAAAGATTGATTCCCCGCAAATCAAGGTTATGTAAAGTAGCAAGGGAAATCATTATTTCCTGTGTAAATATAGCTAATTTTTTGCTTTGGCTGTATGCTTTGGAATAGCAGCATCAGATTTATGATTTGCGACATAAATCTAAGCTGCAATAATGATTTTACCAAAAAACTAAGGCAAAATCTTTTTAAACGAATTCTATAATATAAGTACTTAAATCTTTACCTGCCTGTCAGGCAGATTCATAATTCAACTTTTAACAGTGCTGCTTGCCGTGTTAAGCACTTATTGTGCTTGAGATTCCTGCTTTTACCGGTGAGAAATCTTTAAGCCTATTTATTATCTCGAGTTACAGATAATGGTGTTGCCTTTATTTACCAGATGAATGGCATCCCTCTTTATCATTTCGACGACCCTGCCTACCGAGACTGTTGCACAACTTCAAAATGTCATTTCGACCGGAGGGAGAAATCCCATTTTAGACAGTTTTGAGACCTCTCTTTACGTTCGAGACTAAATAGGATAGTTCTGCAACGCTCTCTAACGGCAGACAAGCGGCAGGGAGTGCTCGCCCCGTTTGCGGGGAGAAATCCCCTATATAGCACTGTCACTCATATTTACCTGGAGATATCTTCCACCTATCGGGGGATTGAGTCCGCCGCGCTATGACTTAAATCCTATAAAATCGCTAAATTATTCTTATATTTGCCCCTCTCTTTTTAAGAATTA
>JAJYOQ010000431.1 GCA_021796135.1 Bacteroidota bacterium | reverse complement strand
GCGGCTCTATTACAGGCGCGCCTAAAATAAGGACGATGGAAATAATAAATGAATTAGAAAAGGAAAAAAGAGGAATTTATACCGGCGGCATAGGTTTGATACTTGGAGACAAGACTGTTTTTAATGTATCAATAAGGACAATTGAAATAGATCGGGATACCGGATGCGGCGTTATCGGCTTGGGAAGCGGAATTGTTTGGGACAGCATTCCGGTTGAAGAATATAAAGAAACCCTTTTGAAAGGTAATTTCCTTTTGAAACCTCAAAACAATTTTGAAATATTTGAAACCTGCAAGGTGGAATACCTAAAGGTGCTTTTATTTGAGCAGCATATGAATAGGTTAAGACATGCGGCTGACCATTTCTTATTCAATTATGATGAAGAAAAAATCCGGAGTAAAATTCAGGAAGTGGTAGGTAAACTTGATGACGGTTTAATTTATAGGTTAAAATATTCATTGAATAAATGCGGCGATATAAGAATAGAGACAAGCGTCTTTAATTCAATTCCATCAAAAGTACGAATAATAATTTCCGGTAAAGAAATCGATACTGCGGATAAGTTCCGGTACTTTAAAACGACTAACCGCAAGCTTTATAATTCAGAATTTGAATATTATAATTCGAAAGGATTCTTCGATGTAATTTTCTTAAATGAAAACGGGTATATCACCGAAGGAGCGATATCGAATATATTCTTAAGAAAAGGAGGAAAGTGGTTTACACCTCATATAGATTGCGGGATCTTGCCCGGGGTGTTTAGGGAGTATTTCAAACTCAATTTGCAAGATATTGATGAATGCAAACTGACGATTTCTGATCTTAGATCGGCAGATGAAGTTATTTTAACTAATTCTTTGAGAGGAGCTGTTGGGGTTGATGAGGTCTATTTAGAGGATGGAGATATAATTAAAATCAAGTCTTCCGCTAAAAAAAGGAAGTATCAGTTAGAACGTAAAGATGATATTATTTAGGGTGTGGGAATAAGGATATAGGAAAAATTTCCGACGGATCGGACAGGGTGGATGTAGGGCTTGAGCGCAATGGTGCAAAAGTGGCATGTGATATTTCGGTAACAACAAATAATGAACACGAGCTGAAAAATATAGACAAATGTTTACGATCCGGATATCAGAAAATATTACTGTGTGTGCCTGAAAAAAAACGAATCGAGACGTTAAGGAAATTAATTGTCGAAAAATTAGATCCTACTCATATAGATAGAATATTTCTTGTGCAACCGGATGAATTATTTTTATTTTTTGAACAGGAGACTCCAAAAGAAACGATGCAAAATACTGAACTGAGGCTTAAAAGAAATTAGAAAAATAATGGACATGAAAATATTCTAATAATTGCTGTTACTGCAATTCCAATGAAAGACGATAAATGAAGAATCATTTCTCAAGGATTTACAGGCTACATTTCAAAACTATTTGGGCGGAAATATTTGGCTACTATTGTTAAGAAGTATCTGTTGTTATTGAAATAGAAATGTTTTTTGTTGTTTTGTGATTGATAAATGTTATAAATTTACAATATAAAAATCGTTATTTAATAATTTTAGAAACAACATGAAAAAAGTACTTCTTGTTGAAGACGACGAACCCACCCAAAATATTATTAAATATATTTTAAAGAATGCCTGCGAGCTCCGAATAACTAACTGCGGCGAAGAAGCAATTAACTTAGCCCGGCAGAATAAGTATGAATTAATTTTAATGGATATAAAATTAAATTTCGGGATGAACGGCATTAAAGCCACCAAAGAAATAAGGAAGATAGATGGATATAAAGACGCTCCTATTATTGCCGTTACAGCATACGCTATGAAAGGAGACGAACAATATTTCCTTTCGCAGGGTTTATCGTATTATATATCCAAACCGTTTAACTTCAACAAATTTGCTAGCACGGTTCAAACATACTTAACTAGTGTAAACTAATAAATGAATGAACGCTTTTTCTTAAATTTTGAATTGTCTCACAGTTTCTTTACATCGTTGCAAGAGATGAAGATAAAATCTTGGAAATTCTTTTCGATAATTCCTTACTCGGCTGATGTTTATTTTGTTCCCATGTAAAATTTATGTGAGACAAAATTCGCACCTAGTGGGCTAAAAGAGTCTCAACCTATGTATTAAGCGAAATTCCATCAGACGTACCTCAAGGAAAAGCTAAACTTATTTTGAGTTTGTAAAAGGAGTGTAAATTATTTTTTTTATTAAATGTAACTTTCCCTTTGAAGCATTGCGCCACTAACACGCTATACTTTGCATCGATAACAATGTAAGCAACCTTGATTCCTCCTCGGTTAAAAGTGAATTATGCTTTGCTTTATTATTATGAACTTCGATAAATTCTTTTTGAGAAATAGGAATAATAAAAATCTTAACCTCTATACCAGTAATTTCAATCACCTCTTTTTGCTTTAAAGAATCTAAAACCTTGTTAAGTCTTTTTAAATTCCACCCAGGCAATTTACTGATTAATTCTTTTTTATTTAAAACAGTTTTGTGGTGTGTGTAGATTCGTTCACGCTTTTTATCATCTTGTATATTCATAACAAAACTCCTAAAATTCTTTCTTATAATAAATATTGTCTATCAGAAAAACAACACCTAAGCAATATGGTTGACATAATTGTTTAAAGTTCCATAAAAAAATTATCAGATTCTTTTTTCTCTTAATCTAAGGAATGGAATTCTGCTTACAAACAATCTTCATATTACGCTAGGCCATACGGTAGATAAAATTACATAATCTTCCCCTTCCTTTACTGTGAATATTACTCGCCCGCTCAATTCAGAACTTTGGACAGACCCAGTCGTTCTGCGCTATGCGGTACTGATCGAGGTTAGCCATCATATAGAGGAATTCCCTTCAAGACTAAAAGAGTCATAATCACCAGCGACTTCGTTGACACATACTTAGCAAGCCAACTCGACAAAAGATCTGAATGTCAGGCTATAATACTGATTAAAAAGAATTTTTATTTGACCTTAAAAATCTTTTCTATTTGAAATTCTAGGAATGTTCGTCTCTTAAAGATTTTTTTCTGATTGCCCAACCGTAGCTGCCAAATGCAGCCCCTCCAAGTGCAACCATTAGTTGAATCAAATTTGTTGCCGCTGAATCTCTATTTTGAATATATAGGTATAAAGCAATCCCCAATACAATCAGCGAAACAAAAAAGAATCCCCAAATCAAAACTTTATTTTGTTTTGCCTGAATTTGTATTGCTCTTAAGTTATATTCTAATTCTTGCTTTTGATGTTCTAGTTGTGATTGAGTATAAGATTTTATTAGAGGCTGAGCCATTTGAATCAAATCCGGAAGCGTGATTTGTTCAGCAGTTTTTTGTGGAATCTCTCCTGATTTGACTTCTTGAATATTCTCTTCCATTTTAACCTCTTCTTAAATAAATTATTTGAAGATATGATAATTATGAATACCTAAAAGTTTCGTTCTCCAAAGTTCTAAATCATCGAGAGAAACAATGGCCTTTTCAATATCTGGCTGGGCATTTATATAATCTTGCTGAATTATAATCCTCCCGCCGCCTTGAATTACATTCCTTGCTGTTTCCATAACTTCATCGATCGAACTGATATTTTGTAATATTGTATCCACTGTTTCACTGTTAATATATAAGTCAGCCATAAATTCACTTCATAATTTATTATTATATAAATATTCTTATCAATTTATTCTACCTATTTGATTTTATTTATTTCATCATAATGGTTTTCAACTGATTCACAAATCTTTGAGAATATCAATTATGGAATTTTAAAATCCTAAATAAATATTTTATAAAATTTAACTATACCAATACTAGTAACCAATAGAGTTATTCCTAAAATTTTGTTTCTAAGTTTTTAAACACATCAAGAAAATCCTAACCTAAAATATTATAAATTCGCTTTAGTAATTTATTACTCGGTCTATGTTTGTTACTCTCCCAATCTCTAATTGTCGTCTTATTAACACACAAGAGATCAGCAAACTTCCTTTGATTTAGTCCATGTTTTTTTTCGATAAACAATTAATTTAT
>JAJYOQ010000430.1 GCA_021796135.1 Bacteroidota bacterium | reverse complement strand
GGAACAGAATTGATAGCGCTCGCGAGTTTAATAGAAAGTGAGAATTTCTCGCGTCTAGCCACCGAATTTTCATCTGAACCGGGAATGAAAGAGCCTGGTCTTGTTGATAAATAAGTTTTGCCGTTGCGCTGGCGGAAGGTTACTTCTCCCAAAGCGCCCTGGACTTTGCCTAGTATTTGTTTATTAAACGTTGCCATTGAATTACCTCAAAAAAAATTATAAATGATAAATTAGAAATTATAAATGATGAAATTGTGAGTGAGTAGAGTTACTGAGTAACAAAGTGACAGAGTCACAGAGGCACTGAGTGACAGATCAGGGGCTCTTATCTTTATGCATTTAGTGATGGCTTTCCGGCGCAGGCTGATACTGTCCCGGTTATGGAAATATCTCTTTAGTATTTTTCTTTTTTTGGCATGTATGAACGCAAAATAAAGAGAGAGATTAAACAGCAAGATCAGTACAAGATATGTGCAAGATAACGTTGCTTTGATTATGGTTCTTTTTCTCATATGATTTTTCCAGCAAAAAGATCGAATTAGATTTAATAGAAATTATTCATTAACCCGTTGTGTGAATTAAACTAAGACAAAGCAAAAAGTAATTTTTAATTAAAAAATGGGACGCGGATATAACTGATCTATTATGATTTTCACAGATATATTTTTGAAAATTACTTTTTCCATTCGTTTTGCAACATAAAAATCTAATTCACACAACTAGTTTCATTAATAATAATTACTATCTTAAGCGAAATTTTGACGGCAAAAATTTTTTTCACTTAAACGGCAAAATGAAAAAATTCTTAGTAGTTATTAATAGAAAGGATTTCAATAGCAAAGAATTTTGACCCATAAAATGGGGGAGAAGTGGATTCAGAAGATGACGTTATTGCGAACAACGAAGAGCTTACAGAAACTTTAGAAAAAGCTATTCCCAATGAGTTAGCAACAAAAGAAGAAGTAATTGCCGAGATAGAGGCATGCTTCAAGAGAGAAAAAAATCTTACCGAAAGACTTTCTTTTACAGCACTTAAGTTCATCAGGCAATATTTTTTTAGAGATACAATCGGCGATTATACAAGTGATGATGTAGTTAACAACGTGCTGGCAAAAATAATCAGCGGCAAAAGAAGATGGAACAAACAAAAGTTCCCCGATATACTGGATTTTATTAGAATTTCAATATTAAGTTATGTACGAAATGAAAAGAAACGGAAAGAGGAGTTTGAATCAGTAGACATTTGCAATGAGGATGGAGAGCTTGAAGAGTGGAAGCATAAAGATTATATACTTGCTTGTTTTAATAATGATTTGACGAACGGACTGCTGGACACAGACAGGCATCAAAATTTATACGATCAATTATTTTTGGTTTTGGGAGAAGATGTTTACGCTACTTTTGTTCTGGAAAAAAGGCTTGACGGAATAAAATCGAATATAATTATTGCCGAGAATTTGGGTCTTGAAGTTAGAGAAGTTGAGAATGCATTAAAGAGGATTAGAAGAAAATATTTTGAGATTATTAACCAGCGAAGAGAATGACAATAAAGAGGTTGTCTTAAAAAATAGAACGCGGACTCATTAAGATTGGTTATGATCTATCATGATAAATCTTAAACGATCATAAAAATTTTACAATTTTATTTTTAAGGCAACCGGTTCATAATAAATAAAGTGAAAGGGAGCGCAATGGCATTAGAAACAACTAAACTGGCTAATCTTATTGAACTGGGTTCGGAGGTGCGGGACGAAGAGATCAACTATATAACTCAAGTATTGGAAGAAGCGGGTAATGACCCTGAACAATTGGAAAAAGAAATTTTATTAATGTTAAAAAAGGCTAAAGCTGAAGTAAAAGTTAAAAAGGGGAAAAAGTTAAACGAAGAGTTCCAAGCACTTATTTCCAGAATTAAGAATTTTCCCGCTGAACTATTAATACAAAAACCTGAACTTGCAGCAGCATATAGAAAATTAAATAACTCTGAGAGTATTGATCCGGGTGAAGCTATAGATGATGATGAAAAAATGATAATACTAGAGTTTTTGAAAAACAGGATGGAGAGCGAGTGAGGGGTGAGGGAAAGAAGTGACAAAGTAAAAAATGAGAAATGAGAAGTAAGGAGTCAGGAGTCAGAAATCAGAAATCAGAAATCAGAAATCAGAAATCAGAAATCAGAAATGAGAAATCAGAAATCAGAAATGAGAAGTAAGGAGTCAGAAATCAGAAGTCAGAAGTCAGAAATCAGAAGTAAGGATATTGATATTACTTTAGAACAGTTGAAAAGCTTTATTTAATCTTAAAGAATTAAGTCGAAATTGGGTCGCGAATTCTTAGTGCTGAATACTAATCGCTGATAACTGTTTACTCTTTACTGATTGCTGATAACTGATTTCTAATAACTAATAAACTCTTAATGCTTGACTGCCGATCACTGATCACTAATCTCTTTGAAGAATACTCGATCGCTTCTCCGGCTGAATTAAGTCTTGAAAAGATTGCTTACGGAGAGTCTTTAATAATTGATGAAGCTGATCTGAACGGCTGTATCGGTAAAATTAATTTCACTAAAACCACTGGTCTGATAACAGTTGACAAAAAAAATAAACTGGAAACACAGAAACGGTTTACTATTGCGCATGAAATGGGTCATTTCTTTAACGAAAGAGATTTGATCGAGCGAAAAAAGTACAGCTGCCTTAACAGCGATTTCTTTCCGAATGCAAATAATAAAAGAGAAAAAGACGCTAATGAATTCTTGACCCGTGAAATAAAATATAAATAAAATTAAAATGTATTATGTTTATGTGTTAAGAAGTGAAAAAGATGGAATGTTTTATGTGGGTTTTACAGCGGATTTAAAAAAGAGAATTTCCGAACATAATAATGGAGAAGTAATTTCAACCAGAAATAGACAACCACTAAAATTTATGTATTATGAAGTTTCATTAAATAAATATGATGCCCTTCATCGAGAAAAATATTTGAAGACAGCTTACGGAAAGAGATATATAAAGAATAGATTAAAGAATCAATTAGAAGATAGTATTTCACGGGTTGGACCGAATTGTTGATGTATGAGAAATGGTTTCTTGAATATGTTAGAGGCAAGAAGCTAGAAGTAAAGACACTGCAAGAAACAGCCGCATATTTTAATGTATCTCTAAGTGCGGCGGCAATCAGGTATTCAAAAATAGGCAAATACCCTATTGCAGTTATATTAAGTAAAAATGGTGCTGTAGTTTGGACTTCTATTAATGAATACTTTCCGTACAAATTTGTACCTAAAGGTTATAAAGTAAGAGAAACTACGGGTGCGTATGACTTCTTTAAGGGGAAAGAAATGCAGACGGGCGCTGATCTTGTTCCGGTTCCCGCATGGTTTGGAAGTGATTTCTATGGTAAAAGCAGTAAATATCTTAATGAAGAGAATTTTGGAATGACGAATTATAGCTCTGTGTTGACGGTTTTGTGGGAAATGGTAGAATAGGCAGAGGATGAGGTAAAGGTTGAGGAGTGTATAAGAGTTTTAGAGAGATGCCGGTATGGCAAAAGGCGATGGAATTATCAATTCAAGTTTTTAAACTTTCAAGTTCATTACCTAGATCTGAAGATTATGGACTAACATCCCAATTGCGACGAGCTACTAATAGTGTATCTGCGAATATCGCAGAAGGTTTTGGCAGAAACACAAGTAAAGATAAAAATAACTTTTACATTATTTCTCGTGGATCAGCGTTTGAAACTCAAAATCATTTGCAATATGGTAAAGAGGTTGGGTATTTTGAAAGTGAAATTTCTATAAAGATAATTTCAGATTATGATGAACTAATTCACGAACTTAATAAATTATTAAAATCACTCGAATATTAATTAAATGAACCTCAACCTTAATCTTAATTATAATATTAAGGGTAAATAAATGAAAGTGGTAATTTTAGCCGGTATGCTTGTATGCTGATGTCAGTATGTAGTTTCATTGAATGGTAATGGCAAGGTTGCAAAATATTAGAACACTAAAACTTTATTAAAATAACGAATATGAAGCAAGAAATCTTAAC
>JAJYOQ010000429.1 GCA_021796135.1 Bacteroidota bacterium | reverse complement strand
TGAAAACTAGCGGGAATACTTTTTTAAATTTCATAAAAAAAGGCTGAATTAGACGAATCTAACCCAGCCATTATACTAATTGATCTATGATTTAGTTGCTTTTCTTTCAGCTTTTACATCCTGAACATCTTTACGAACTTCCTGAGCATATTTTCTCAAATCGCTCAATCCTTTACGCAAGCGTGTTCCTGCAGCTGCCTGACCTCTCTCATAGAATTTTTCATAGTCTACTTCGAGATTCTTTACAACTTGTACTAGATCATCAAATTTTTTCATAGTTACCTCCTGGTGTTTGTTATTGAATGAAATTAATTAGAATTATCAAATACGATCTCAGCAATATCTTTTATCTGAACTTGTTCGGATTTATCAAAATGTTTTACTCCGTCAGTAATCATTGTCATACAAAAAGGACATGCAGACGCAATTGTGGATGCGTTCGTTCCTATGGCTTCTTTTGTCCTTTCAACATTAATCCTTCCGCCTTCTTCGTCTTCAAGAAACATTCTGCCTCCGCCGCCTCCGCAGCAAAATCCCTTACTTTTGTTTCTCTCCATTTCAACTAGTTCAAGGCTTTCAAATTTTCCGAGTATTTCTCTCGGCGCATCATATACTCCGTTATACCTTCCGAGATAACAGGAATCATGATAGGTTATTCGGCTTTCCTCGGCATTTTCCTTTAATTGAATCTTGCCTTCGTTCAAAAAATTGTTTATCAATTCTGTATGATGATAAACTTCAAAATTACCGCCGAACTGCTTGTATTCATTTTTCAATGAATGAAAACAATGAGGACATGCAGTTACTATTTTCTTTACACCGTAATTATTTAGCGTCTCAATATTCTCTTTCATAAGCATCTGTGCAAGATACTCATTTCCTAAACGCCTTGCTGTGTCTCCGTTGCAATGCTCTTCTGTCCCTAATATCCTAAAGTTAACATTGGCTTTCTGCATGAGAGATGCAAATGATTTAGTAACTTTCTTATAACGCTCATCAAAAGATCCTGCACAACCGACCCAGAAAAGAATATCACAATTTGGATCTTCTGCCATTGTCTTGATGTTCATTCCCTCTGCCCATGCTCCTCTGTCAGCTTGGTTAAAAGCCCACGGCGTATAATTTGTCTCAAGACTCTTGAATACGTTATTTAAATTCGATGGAAATTGGGATTCTGTTAAGACTAAATTTCTTCTCAAATCAACTATTGAATCAATATGTTCAATCATAACCGGACATTCCTGCACGCATGCCATGCATGTTGTACAATCCCAAAGTTCCGCATCCGTAATATAATCATGTACTAAAGTTTTACCAAAAATTTCTTCATCTGTTTTATTCTCTAAAATCAAAGGAGCTTTTTCTGCAACTCGGTGTCGTATGTCTACAATTATTTTTCTGGGTGATAAAACTTTGCCTACCGTTGCAGCAGGACAAACTGAGTAACATCTTCCGCATTGTGTACAGGAATAACCGTCAAGTATTTGCTTCCATGATAACTGTTCAATATCGGCGGCTCCGAATACTTCAATGCTTTCATCATCCAGATTAAGCGGCTTTATTGTGTTTCGTATCGCATCTATATTTGCAAAATAAGTATTTGGTACGGATGTAAGTACATGAAGATGTTTGGAATACGGCAGATAATTCATAAATGATAATACGACTGTAACATGCATCCACCAAAAAAATTCAAAAAAGAAATGAGCATTTGCGGTATTTCCGGAATAAAATAATGGGCTTAATAATGATGAGATAGGTCTTATTTCATATGTCGGCAGATGAAAATTGTTCATCGCTGTTAATGAAATATTTTCGCCGAACATCCCTATAACAACAAACATTATTAAAAGTAGGATTATTGTAGCATCAGTTTTTTCGGCTTTCCCGACTTCCAATCTTTTTATATGCTGGATATATCTTCTATATAAAGCATAAAGTACGGAAAGTATTATTAGTACTCCGAATACGTCTTCGCTGATTGTAATTGCGGAATATACCGGACCTAAAAATATTAACGAAAACGGTGAATAAAATCCTTGTATAATTGCTTCAATTACTGCAAATAAGAAAAGTACAAAACCCCAAAATATAAATGCATGAAGAATTCCTGCTTTAAAATCTCTGAATAATTTTTTTTGAAGGAATGCTATGACCCAAACATTTTTTATCCTTTGACAGATATTTCCGAAACGATTATCCTTCTTTTTACCGGTAAATAATGTTTTATATATTTTCCTCGTGTTCCAAAGGAAAAAAGCTATCGCACCGCAAAAAATTAAAATAAAGATTATATTCTTAATTTCCATTTATTTTAGCTATTTCTTCGATTCATCGGAATATTTTCTGGAAATTCCGAAATATATGTTGGATCCGATAAATACTTTAACTATCTCCCAAAGAAAAAATGGAATTAGTCCTGCTTCAAAACCTAATAGTAGGTTTTTCATATAAAATACACCGAGATAAAGTGATCCCAAAATAAGTATTAACGTATTCCCTGCCAGCATTGCAAGCATAACTCTAAAATATGTTTTTCTATTTTGAACTAAATAACCCGTTAAAAAGGCTGCTAATGGGAACGCTAAAAGATATCCGCCGGTCGGTCCGAATAATCTGGCGAACCCGAATGTTGCATCAGGTATTTGTGCGAAAACTGGGAAACCTAAAACTCCGAGCGATAAATATATTATCTGACTGTAAAATCCTTTTTTTGCTCCTAGAAATGCTCCGCTTAAAACTACTATCATTGTTTGAAGCGTAAATGGAACGGGTTTTACCGGTATCGTAATTTCAGCGGCAATTGCTGTTAGAATTGAAAATGATAAAATCCAAAATACTTGTGAAGAACTTAGTTCGATCAATAAACTAATTATCTTATTTTCTTTTAAATTTTCACCCAAATGCATAAACTATCCTTTTACTTAAATTATTGTGAATTAGAATTATTCAACTTTTAACCGGACAAAAGACTTATTTTCTCCCGTTCTTTGTTCAAATATGCCAATTACTCAACGAAAAGTCAAGAAAACAGAAAATTTTTTAATTTCATATTTTTTATCTCAAAAATCATATTTTTGTTTTAATTGCCTATTTCATTATTTTTTCACTTGTATAAAGAGAAATATTAAAGGTTATAATAATAATGAGTTTTCTTTTAGTTATCCCTTCTATTGATATTAAAAATGGAAAAACTGTAAGAGTTGTTCAGGGTATTCCTGAACTTAATTGCATCGAATATGGAAATAACCCTGTTGAAATGGCAAAAATCTGGCGGGCTGAAAATGCTAAATTAATCCATGTTGTCGATTTTGATGCGGCTGCTGATCATTCTAGAAAAAATTTTCCTACAATTGAAAAAATATGTTCATCTGTTATTATCCCGGTGGAATTTGCCGGCGGTATTCGCTCTCTGGACGATGTCAAAGCTATTATGGATACCGGCATTAGCCGGCTTATATTAAGCACTATGGCTATTGAATCTCCGGATGATTTTATCTCCGCTTTTCAAATATATGGTCCTGCTAAAATTGCTATTTCTATTGATATTATTGAGGATGAGGTGGTTATACGCGGTAGAAGACTAAAAACCGGTATTAATTATAAAGATTTCGCTGTCAAAATGACTGAAATCGGCGTTGAAAGATTTGTTGTTACCGATGTCTTGCGTAATGGTGTATTAGGCGGTCCTAATTTAGTGTATACTAAAAATGTCGCTGAATTGACTAAAAAGAAAATTACCCATTCCGGCGGAATTAGAAATAAAGATGAATTAATGGATGTCCAAACTTTGTTGCCTCTTGGTGTGGATTCGGTTATAATTGGAAGAGCTCTTTATGAAAATCGCTTTCCTTGCCAAAAAATGTGGCGGGTGGCTGAATCGGGAATTTTTCAATAAGGATTTTTATGGAAAACAATGAAAAAGCAGTTCATAGCAGTTTTTGGTCTAACCTTTTTAATGCATCTACTGAAAAAGATGATATTAAAAAAAACCTATACTCAATCCCTATATTTCAAGATCTTAAAGAAAAAGATATAAGTATAATTACCGGTAGGATTCATTAT
>JAJYOQ010000428.1 GCA_021796135.1 Bacteroidota bacterium | reverse complement strand
TAAATCCTTTGCTGTTAAATTAAAATTCAAATATGGAGAAGTTACTATCGGCGGAATTGCAAAAGGCAGTGGAATGATTATGCCTAATATGGCAACTATGCTAGGTTTTATTTCTACAGACGCCTTAATCGAAAAAAACTTACTGCAAGAAATATTATTACAATCCGTTAACAAGTCTTTCAATAAAATTTCTGTGGACGGAGAAACTAGCACTAACGACATGGTTATTCTATTGGCAAATGGTGCTTCTGCCGTAAAAATTGAAAAGGGAACTAGTGAATATGAAGAATTTTTACTTGCTCTTAACTTTATTTCTACCGAAATGGCTAAGTCGATAGTATCTGACGGCGAGGGTGCAACTAAACTTGTTACTATTAAAGTATCCGGATCTAAGTCACAGGAAGATGCCGATTTAGTCGGGAAATCAATTGCAAACTCATCCTTAGTCAAAACTGCTATTCATGGTGCAGATGCAAATTGGGGCAGAATATTAAGCGCTGCAGGACAAAGCGGAGCAGATTTTGATCCATCAAATGTTTCAATAAGCTTTAATGATTTACCGATACTTCTTCCTAATTATACTCTGGCAATTGATGAAACTCTTGCATCTAAAATTTTATCCCAAAATGAATTTGAGATTAACATTAATCTTGGTTCAGGAAAAGAAGAATGCATTTGGTGGACTTGTGATTTAAGCGAAGAATATGTCAAAATTAATGCCGATTATCGAACATAATCAGGAAATAATTATGAAAATAGCAGTTATAAAAATAAGTGGCAAAACAATTACCGAATTTGTTTCTTCTAACGTGTGGACAAAAATAATCAAGAACCTATATAATCATTTTGAAGGGATTATAATTGTTCACGGAGCCGGGAAGAATATTTCTGAATGGTCGGAAAAGCTAGGCCATCGAACTGAATTTATAAACGGTCAAAGAGTAACTTCTAGCGGACAAATGGAAGTAGTGGCTGCTGTCCAGGCAGGTCTGATAAATTCCCAAATAATTGCCAAACTAAATTCATCGAATTTTGAATCAATCGGATTGTCTGGAATTGATAGAAATACTTTTATTGCAAACTATTTCGATAAAAATCTTGGATTTGTCGGCAAACCGGAATTAAACGGCTCAATAAATTGGATTATTGAATTACTTCAAAATGGAATAATCCCTGTTTTCTCAAGCGTTTGCAGAGACAATCAAGGTAATTTAATGAATGTTAATGCTGACATTTTCGCTGAGGTACTTTCACTTGCCGTCAAAGCAGACTCTGTATTCTTCGTTTCAGATGTTGAAGCAGTTAAAATAAATGGTTTTAATGTCAGTTCTCTTACCGAAGATGAAATTATTAATGGAATTGTTGATGGTCAAATTACTGACGGAATGATTCCAAAACTTAAAAGCTGTATTGAACTTCTTAAAATGGGCATCAATAGAATTTGGATTGGTTCCAAAATTTCAATTGACGAGAATATAAATGGTACTTGGATAATTACTAAACCGGAAAGCGATTATGGAAAAGTCAGCATTGCTTAAAAATTACAACAGATTTTCTGTTGAATTTGATCATGGAAATGGGTTTTATTTGTACGATAAGGAAGGGAAGGAATATATTGATTTCTATTCCGGAATAGCTGTAACGAGCTTTGGACATAATCATCCGCAGATTAAAAATGCGGCTATTGATCAAATTAATAAATTATGGCATACTTCAAATTTATTTACTTCTACGCTTCAGGAATCATTGGCTAAGAAATTATCTGAAAAATCAGGAATGGATTACGTCTTTTTTTGTAATTCAGGTACTGAGGCTAATGAAGCCGCTATTAAATTTGCGCGGAAATGGGGAGCTGGCAGATATGAAATAATTTCGACTCATGGAAGTTTTCATGGAAGAAGCTATGGCGCTTTATCTGCCACTGGGCAATATAAATTCTGGAAGGGATTTGAACCGCTTTTGCCCGGATTTATTCATGTACCTTATGGAAGTATCTCCGCTATTGCTAATGCAATAACGGAAAATACAGTTGCGGTTTTAATTGAAACTATTCAAGGCGAAGGCGGGGTGAATGTACCTCCGGAGGACTACCTGCAGGGTCTTAGAGAATTATGCACCGAAAAAAATATTCTGCTTATTGTCGATGAAATACAGACAGGTATTGGACGAACAGGTAAATTTTATTCATATCAAAATGCAAATATAATTCCTGATATAGTTACTTCTGCCAAAGGTCTTGCAAACGGTATCCCTCTAGGCGCTGTCCTTTGCTCTAAAGATGTCGCATCAGTAATTAAACCGGGAGATCACGGTTCAACTTTCGGCGGTAATCCGGTTGCTGTTGCTGTTGCAAACAAAGTAGTTGATTTGTTGGATGAAAATACCCTTGCTGACATTGAAAAATTAGGAAATACATTAATGAATGGATTGCATGGGCTTCATATTGTCTCTATTAAAAATATTCGTGGAAGCGGTCTAATTATAGGTGTAGAATTTTCATCGAATGTTTCTGCTAAAATTGTGTCTGCCAAAATGCTTGAGAATGGCTTTGTTGTCGGGACTGCGGGTGATTATGTGCTTAGAATTCTTCCTCCTTTTATTATTACTCAAAACGAAATTGCTAAATTTTTATTGGCTTTGAAAAAAATTATTTCTGAAGTATCGGAGTTATAATCATCCTAGAGTATTATGTCTGCAAAATTAAAAAGATTAAATAGAGTCAAAGAGTTACTAAATAATAGATTTATTACTTCACATGAAAATCTTGTAAAAATTCTTGATTCCGAAGGAATAGAGGTTACACAAGCAACTTTAAGCAGAGATTTTGCTGAGTTAGGTGTAATCCGGACTATTACTGAAAAAGGTCCACGTTATATTCTTGATGCACATGAATCAGGAAAACAAATCGCTAGATTAATCGGATTTGAAATATTAAGTGTGGATAATAATGAGTCTCTTATAGTAGTCAGAACTCTTGCGGGTCGTGCACCCGGAATTGCTCATTTTATAGATCGCTTAAATAATCCGGAAATACTTGGTACAGTTGCCGGCGATGATACTGTTTTGATTATTCCTAGTAGCCATAATCATATTAATACGATTGTTTTATTAGTTAAAAAAATGATGACCGAACAGGTCGGATAATAAATTAGAAGGAGATAATTATGTTGAAAAAGAAAATAGTTGTTGCCTATTCGGGAGGTTTGGATACTTCCGTAATGGTGAAATGGTTAAGTGAAAAATATAATGCAGAAATTATAACAGCTACAGGCTTTTTAGGTCAAGTAAAAGAAATCGAAGGTGTTAAAGAAAAAGCAGCCAAAACTGGTGCTGTAAAATCTTATGTTTTTGATTTGAGAGAAGAATTTTTAACTCAATATGTTTGGAAAGCTCTAAAAGCTGGTGCATTATATGAGGGATCATATCCAATGGCAACAGCTATAGGAAGACCGTTGCTAGCAAAAATGTTAGTAGATGTCGCTGCTCTAGAAAATGCCCAGGCTGTTTCCCATGGTTGTACCGGAAAAGGTAATGATCAAGTTAGATTTGAAGTTGGTGTCCAAACTCTTTCCCCAAACTTGGAAATTATTGCGCCTCTAAGACTTTGGGAATTTAGAAGCAGAGAAGAAGAAATGGACTATGCTTTAAAACATCAAATACCTATAAAAGCTACTAAAGATAATCCTTATTCAATAGACGAAAATTTATGGGGAATAGCTATTGAATGCGGTATTCTTGAAGATCCGATGGAAGCTCCCCCAGAGGATGCTTATCAAATAACAACAAATCCTAAAAATGCTCCTAATACTTCTGAAATAATTTCTATCGGCTTTGAAAAAGGAATTCCGGTAAGTTTAAATGGAATTGAAATGAATGCTGTAGATTTAGTCACTAGAATTAAAGAAATTGGAGCTGCCCATGGGATCGGCAGACTTGATCTTATTGAAAATAGAGTTGTGGGTATAAAATCAAGAGAAGTCTATGAAGCACCTGCTGCGGTTATCTTTAGTAGCTTTTATAGGTATTTGATGTTTTAAAGCATAGTCCATTTCTTCTTCTCTGCTTC
>JAJYOQ010000427.1 GCA_021796135.1 Bacteroidota bacterium | reverse complement strand
ATTGTTGATAACGATTCGAAGAATTTTATCGATATTGACGAATTAAGCAAGGTTCATGAGTTTTCTGCCGGAACAAAAATTTTAATTATATCAGACCATTATAAAAAAGAAAATGTTTTAAAAATTATCAACAGCGGCGCACTCGGATGGTTGACAAAAGAATGCGAGAAAAATGAAATACTGGCTGCTTTAGAATCAATGGCAAGGGGAGAGAGATTTATTTGCAATAAAATTCTCGATGTTATCCTTGAAAAAAAACATGGTGAAACTAACGCTGAGAACGATTTAACTGATAGAGAGGTAGAAATAATAAAGCTAATTGCTGAAAGATATTCAAACCAGGAAATCGCAGAAAAATTATTCATTAGCATTCACACCGTATATACTCACCGCAAAAACATAATGAAAAAACTCCAGCTGAAATCGCCCGTAGAATTAATTCTGTATGCTATAGATAAGGGCATAATTCCACCTTACCAAAATTAGGTATAGCTGATACCTAAAATCATTAAAAAATTTACCTAAAACAGAGTATTGTTTTGAAGAAACAAACACGATAGTTTTGTTATTAAGATCAAGTCTTAATAGTAAAGTAAATATCAAGAATAATGTTTCTATAATAAAGATGTGAGGTAACCTTGAAAGTGTTATTTGTTTTGTATCTCTGTTCAATAGTTTCTATTTTCAATAATTTGCTGCTGGCACAAGCGCCCGATTCAATTTATGTATTAAAAGAAGTTATTGTTACAGGCAATCATATGAATGGTATAGGTTGGTTGAATGATTATTCCGGTCAGACCATTTACGCAGGCATGAAGAACGAAGTTCTTGAGATAGACAGCTTAGATGCCAACAAAGCCATAAACAACACGAGACAGATTATTGGCAGAATTCCCGGGGCTAACATTACCGAAAATGAAATGGGAGGCTTTACAGCTAACGGAATCGGCTTTCGCGGTTTAAATCCATATCAGGGCGTTGAGACTAACACGCGGCAAAACGGTTATAATATTTCGGCGGATCTTTACGGATATAATGAATCTTATTATCTGCCGCCTATGGAAGCAGTGAAAAATATAACCATTCTTCGAGACGGGGCTGCATTAGCATTCGGTCCGCAATTGGGTGGTATGGTTAACTACACGCTTAAAGACGGCAGCACGCAGCCGGTCTCAATAACATCTTCACAAACAGGCGGGAGCTACGGCCTGTTTAGCAGTTTCAATTCAATCGGTGGAACTATTAAAAATTTCAAGTACTACACTTTTCTTCAGTACAGGCGACTCGAAGGCTGGCGTGCAAATTCGCAGCAGACCCAGTGGTCGGGTTTTGTAAGCTTAAAATATAATCCAACCGGTAACTTTCAGCTTGGTGTCGAGTATACTTTACTTCGCAACCTTATCCGGATGCCGGGCGGGTTGAATGACTCACTATTTTACGCAGATCCTCGGCAATCGCTGCGAAGCAGAAATTGGCTCGACAGCCCATGGAACGTAGCAGCTTTACATATCAACTATAAAATGAATGACCATACTTCTTTTAGTATGGTGTCATCTTACCTCTTTAGCCAGCGGAACTTGATTTGGAGAAATGAAGATATTCCTCCGCAAGCACCGGATGCTATAACTTCGGGTTTAACTTACACGCCGCGAGAACTGGAACGCGAATTCTTTAATACTTTTACAAACGAGATTAGGCTTTTGTCTAATTATAATTTACTAGGAATAAAGAATTCGTTCTCTTTTGGATTGCGGTATGCTTATTCGCATCTTCAAAGGCAGGAAGGCGCTAAAGGTTCGACAGGCTCAGACTTCGATCTAGCCCAACTTTCGCCCTGGGAACAGGATATGAATTTTTATACAACAAACTTTGCCCCCTACATTGAAAATATATTTAAGGTAACCGATGCATTAAGCATAACCCCTGGACTGCGTTTAGAATACTTAAGCACTAATGCAAATGGTTATGCACCGAATGAAGCAGGCGACAACAATCAGGTATATGTTTACGCAAATAATAAAAAGAGTATGCGCAATTTTTTATTGGGGGCAATCAGCGCAGAGCTTAAAGCATCTAATAAACTCAACTTTTACTTAAATCTCAGCCAATCATATCGACCGATTACATACAGCGATTTAACACCTTTCGGCTCTGTTGCAAAGATAGATCAAAACCTCAAGGATGCTTCTGCATATAACATTGATTTAGGATTTAGAGGAATTATTGGAGATTATTTAAACTTCGATGTAAGTATGTTCTATATGCACGTTAAAAATGATATCGGCATCATTGAGCAAACCTATGACACCCTTACATTCCAGTTCGAGACAAATACGGGAGCTGATGTTCACAAGGGAATGGAAATGTATGTTGAGCTAAATATTCTCGGAGGCCTGATTCAGAATAATGAATTTGGGAGACTTGGTATTTACAACTCATTAGGTTATACCGATGCCCGTTACGTCTCGGGGGAAAACACAGGCAATTACGTACCCTACGCACCAAAGTATATAAACCGATTTGGAATTGACTACAGTTTCGGTGGCTTTTCAATGAATATACAACATTCATACACTGCTTCTTCCTACGGCGATCCTGCCAACACGAAATTTTCACCTGATGGATTGGTCGGGCTTATGCCATCGTACAGCGTAATTGACGTTTCGACAGCATATAGAATCTCAAATTATGAGTTTAGGTCTGGAGTTAATAATCTTACGGATAAAAAGTATTTCACAATGAGAACGGATGAATATCCAGGTCCCGGAATTATCCCTTCGATAGGGAGAATGATTTATGCAGGTATATCTTTGAATATATCCGGGAGTTCCAAGAATTACTAATCATGGGAGTATAAAAAGAATAAGCGCAAGAAAATATCTTCTTCTCATAATAACTAACATTATCTAAATTAATGCCTGCTTTATCCGCTAAAGCACCTACGGTGAAAGAATTCATAAAGCCTCCTAAACAGTATAAAAAATATAAACGGAATTATTCCGGTTAATAGATTTTCGTTTCATTCTTCATTTATTTCAAATAATCAATAGAAGTACAAAAGTTGTATAAGATTTTTTTTCTTTATAGTTTACATTAAGAAAAAAGTTAAACCTGTCTCGCACTTGGCGAGCCAAGGCGGGAAGAATTATTACAAACAAAGAATATATTAGAAAAATAAATTTGTATTAAAAAAATATTAACATAGCATTTGCTATGTTTGATGAGGAAAATAATTTTTATATTAAAAATATTATTTATGTCTCTAGCTAAACTTAAAAAATATAGAAAGGATATTTCAAAAATTGCATCCTTACATGGGGCAAAAAATATTAAAGTGTTTGGCTCTGTTGTCAGAGGAGAACAAAATCAAAACAGCGATATTGATTTTGTTGTAGAAATGGAAAAAGAAAGAACCATTTTGAATAGGATAGCGTTGATGCAAGATTTAAAAAAATTGTTGGGTCAAGAAGTTGATGTTGTTACTTACAAATCTTTAAGAGAAAAAATTAAACACGAAATTTTTAAAGATGCAGTTGAATTATGAGGAAGCCAAAAGAATGGTTAAAAGATATTTTAGAAGCTACAGAATTGAAATATTAAAAATAATTGAAGAATTAAAATAACTTTTTGGGAAATAAATAAACTTTTTAACATAATTAAATATTAACGTAGCGTTTGCTATGTTCTTATACGAAAACTGGCAATTTTCAAATAACCAAGAACATGCATGAAAGCTGCGCCCAGAAATGGACGCACTTTCTTATGTCTTTGGTTGTGGGCATGCCAGTGCCTCGTATAAGGATGTAATGGAAGTTGCGTCCTTTTTTTATAATTGTTAAGAGGGAATAGAGATTTGATAAAATGTTATGGCGAAAGATAAGATTTTTAAGATTTTAATAGTGGAAGATGAAGAAATTAGCTGGAAGATATACCGGTTAATGTTAAAAAACTATGACCTTTCTTTCTGCGATTCAGAAAAATTAATGTACGATAAATTATCCAATAATAATTTTCAATTAATAATTATGGATATTGGGCTGCCAAATTCAAAAGACGGTTTAGTATTAATTAAAG
>JAJYOQ010000426.1 GCA_021796135.1 Bacteroidota bacterium | reverse complement strand
AATTCCTTTACCAACTTTGTTAATTCATTTCGTTCAGCTTTGCTTAAATTGACCTTTTCATTTTTACCAAATATTGTTAATAAGAAGAGCAGAAAAAATATTATCGGAAGATGAGAGAAATGATTTGCTTTATCATTTGTCTTCTAATCCAAAAGCGGGAAATTTAATACAAGGAACTGGAGGAATAAGAAAATTAAGGTGGGCTTCAAAAGGTAAAGGTAAAAGTGGCGGTTCGAGGATAATATATTTTTTCTATAATGAAACTATTCCGCTCTTCTTATTAACAATATTTGGTAAAAATGAAAAGGTCAATTTAAGCAAAGCTGAACGAAATGAATTAACAAAGTTGGTAAAGGAATTAATAAAAAATTATAAGAGGTAAAATAATGAATGAAGCATATAAAAGCATAAGCAAAGGATTGAAGGAAGCAATTGAATATTCAAAAGGAAATACGAAAGAAGCCAGAGAATTTAGACCAAGACACATTGATGTAAAAAAGTTACGAGAAAGAATAGGAATGAGTCAGCCAAAGTTTGCAGCATCATTTGGAATAAGTTTAGGAACATTACGTCATTGGGAAAGAGGAGATAGGTATCCTCAAGGAGCAGCTTTAGTATTATTAAACTTATTATCAAAAGACCCAAACATAGTCTTAGAAGTTCTGTATAAGTAAAGGAGGCAACCTACCCCAACTCAACTTGACCGCTTCATTCGATTCGAGTTTGTTGCTGTTTTTAGCTTTGCGTTTTTCGTTTAGCATTGTTGTTTAAGTTTATTTAGTTAAAAAATATTTTCTTAATTATTGGCGTTGCCTTTCTAACTTAGCCTTTAGTTCTGGGCGGCAAGTTAGTTGCCACGCCGTTAGGTTGCCGCCATTATCATGAGTCATCTACTGATCACTTTCGAAATACTCATCACCGTCGTTGCTCCCCTTCTTGTGCTTTATCTAAGGGGAACTTGGAAACAACAAACGATGGTGGCGTGCATGTCTACCATTCCAATACTGTGGTATTTCGTCTACGCGCCTATACATGAATTAAGCCATCTGCTTGTCGCATACCTTGTTGGTGGGCAGATTGTCGAAGTAAAACTCATTCCTAGGTTCTGGGCTGGAGAAACTGGTGGGGCGTGGATCAAATCGGAGGGTTTCACCAACGAATGGAGCCAGTTGATCATGTCTATATCGCCCTACGTTCTCGATCTTGTGAGCATTGCGGTTGGCGTTTACGTTCTTCAACGGAAACTCTCAAGTAACGCCTTTCTCATAGGATTTCTCTTCATGGTGTTGTGTTTGAGATCTACTTTTGACTTAGTATGTGAAACTATTGGATTTGCTACAGGCTTTCGAGGCGATCTATTTCACATTGCGCTCACTGTAGGTGATTTCGTTACATGGACCTTCCTATCACTCTCAATTATGTTTTCCATATATGCCATTATCGTAGTCATTGGGAGGTTCAAGGGATTTCCGCAGGAGGCAGCAAATGCGGCAACCTAACGTAACTCAACTTGACCGTTTCGCGCGCTTCGGGTTTGTTGCTGTTTTTGGCTTTGCGTTTTTCGTTTAACGTTGTTGTTCCAGTTTATTTAGTTATGAAATATTTTTTTAATTATTGGTGTTGTTATTCTAACTTAGCTGTCCGTTCTGGGCGGCAAGTTAGTTGACAACGCCGTTAGGTCGCACACCAATCATCGAGAGGAGGAAACGTGGAAAAGGTAGACTACAAAAAAGAGTTGAAACAACTCTACCTGCCTTCCAGCAAGGAAGTCAGCGTTGTCCAAGTACCAAAGCAACAGTTCATCATGATCGACGGGCAGGGAGACCCGAATACATCCAAAGAATTCCGTGAAGCCGTGGAAGCACTTTTTAGCACAGCGTACGCGTTAAAGTTCATGGTTAAAAAGAGCGAAACCGGTATTGACTATGGCGTGATGCCGCTAGAAGGTCTGTGGTGGTCAGACGACATGACAACATTCAGCGTGGGAAACAAATCGGACTGGAAATGGACGCTCATGATTATGCAGCCCGAATTTGTCACGCGCGAATTATTTGCCATCGCCTTGCAGCAAGTTAAAAAGAAGAAGAGCCTTGATGCGCTCTCGAAGCTGAGACTTGAAGCTTTCGCCGAAGGGAAGGCTGCGCAAATACTCTATGTGGGGCCATTTTCGGAAGAGGGTCCGACGATCGAGAATATCCACTCCTATATCAAACAAAACGGGTATAGAGTTTCTGGAAAACACCACGAGATTTATTTGAGCGACATGACGAAAACAGCACCCGACAAACTCAAAACCATTATCCGGCAGCCAGTAAAATAGTTGAGTTTAAAATGAACCCGGTTATCCGTAAGTTAAAAGAAGGTGATTTGCGTCAGAAGGGAAGATCTGAAGAAGTGGTTGCGGATGTGCTCAAGAAGCCGCAGCTGTTTCGCGATTTGGTGGCAGGAATATTGGATACGGAACCGGGAGTAAGAATGCGAGCATCTGATGCGATAGAAAAGATCACAAGATTGCATCCAGAATTTCTCCAGCCTTACAAGAGCGATTTCATAAATGTTTTCGCAAGAAACAGCCAAAAGGAAATACGTTGGCATCTGGCGCAGATACTGCCACGATTGGAACTTACCAAGAAGGAACGGCAACAAGTATTCGATATACTCGTTTCTTTTCTTGATGATGATAGCCGGATAGTAAAAACGTTCGCCATGCAGGGGCTGGCGGATATTGCGGAAATGGACCGCTCGTACCTGCCCCGCGTCGTAAGAATTGTCGAACGCTTGATGGCGAGTGGAATTCCAGCTATTCAAAGCCGAGGAAAGAAGTTGTTACCACAGCTAACGTCTCATTCCACCGGACCTGCGCGAAAAGCCGCGCAGGCCGGTGAATTCAAACGTTAGGCAATAATAAACCAATAATTCAAATAATTAAATTATATTTCTAGAATTATAACAATTTCAATATGTTTTATATTTGTTTTCGGAAGTTGCAGGCAAGAATACAATCCGAAAAAGGAATTAAAAAATATAATGCTTTAATTTCAAAATGATAACAAGTAAAACCAAATACAAATCAGAAGCTATTTTACTTTCCGTGACCGTTCTTTGGGGCGGAACTTTTGTAATTGTTAAAGAGGCTCTGAACGACATATCATCAATGGCTTTTCTTATTGTCCGGTTTTCAATTGCCGGAATTATTTTACTCCCTTTTATGAGGAAAAGAAATTTTACAAAACAAAATATTTATTCTGGAATTTTTCTTGGAGCGTTATTATTTGCCGAATTTGCGGTACAGACAATTGGATTAAAATTCACATCTGCTACTAAATCCGGATTTTTAACGGGGACAGCTGTTATTATGGTTCCGCTTTTACAGGTCATTATTGAAAAAAGAAAGCCCACAAAAGGTGTAATAATCGGTACAATTTTGGTCTTAATTGGAATAAGTTTTTTATCAAGCGGAGGTTCTTCTATTTTAAGCTTATTTAGTGATATTGGTTCTAACTTTAATTTGGGAGACTTTCTAACTCTGATCAGTGCTCTATTTTTTGCCCTTTATATAATTTACTTGGATATTGAAACTTCAAAACACGATTTTTTGATTCTGCTTTTTCTGCAATTTATTACAACTGCGTTTCTTGCCGGAATATTTTTGTTTGTATTTTCCGCAATAAATTTGGAACCGATCAAAATTGACTTAACTCAAAATTTAATTTTTGCAATTGCTTACACATCAATATTTGCAACGTTAATTACGACTGCGCTTCAAACCAAATATCAGAAAGATGTTACGCCAGCAAAAGCCGGAATAATATTTTCTTTTGAACCTATATTTTCTGCAATTTTTGCTTTCTTAATATTAGGAGAAATAATAACTAATTTTGGATACTTCGGTGCAGCTTTGATTATGTTAGGATTGCTGATTTCAGAACTTTATGAAAATTTATTTTTGAAAAATGGAACGTAAAAATAGTAGAGCTCAAATAATAGTTTTCGGTTTGGTTCAAGGAGTTGGTTTTCGCTATTTTGTTTACAGGAAGGCAACAGAGCTTAATTTGGTTGGTGATGAATCGATATAGTATAC
>JAJYOQ010000425.1 GCA_021796135.1 Bacteroidota bacterium | reverse complement strand
ACAACTGTGGATAAGGAGTTATTAAAAATTGACGATAAGAATGAATTTATTAAAGTTTGTAATAATATTAAATTTGGGTTAGTAGATATTTATTTCCCTGTTGATGAACATAGGGAGAAGTGGAATAGAAATAAAGAATTGATAGTGGCTGCAGTTGATCAGAAAGAAATAGAAGGTAAAGAAAATATGATTGGCATTAATAAAATGGGTGAGGAAATTATTTTATCAACTAAAACAATCCCAGAAACTCCTATTTTAGTTGTAACTTTCAGTGAAAAAAGAGGGGATTATTCTGTAAATAATATACAACCTAAGCTTTCAAAAGTAAGTACAAATTATAATTTCAATATTCAAAGCATATATGTAAAACATAACTATGATGACGGATGGTTTTTAGGGGACATGGAAATTTATTTAAAAGTTAAATTTAAAGAAGGAGTAAATGGAACATATGGGGGTTGGTCTGAAATAGATTTAGGACAAGTTGCCGCAAATTCTGCTAAAACTTTTTCGCCTAATATTACATTAGTAAGCCGACAAGTTGAAGAATTCTATGTTAAAATCGAAATATGGGAAGATGATGGATGGGGGAGTGGCGACGATGATTTTGTAGCAGATGAGTATTATGATGATTGGAGACTTGGAACGCAACCCTATGGACCTTGGGGAGGTTGGTTAGGTGCTGTATCTGAATTTCCTTATATTAGACAAGGAGCTTATGGTAACGACATTTCAACCGTTGATGGCTCTTTGGGAAGTACAGATTATGATACAATGTGTTTAACTAAAGATTAATTAAGAGATTAAAATTTATCTTGGGTTGTTTTTTAAGAACATTGTATATATATATAAAAAACATAATTCTATTTCTGTTCCTAAGCATTTTGGGCGGGAATTTATTTCCTCAAAAAGTAAGATTAGAAATTAATGGCTTTGTAAAAGATGCCAAAACAAGTGAAAGATTAATAGACGCGATAATTTTGTCGGATGGAATCGGAGTTGCAATATCCGATTCTTCCGGCTTTTTTAATTTTTATTGTAAGTCAGGCAAACATAAGATTGAATGTAAGTATATTGGATACGAAACTTCATCTAAGGAAATTAATTTAAGTAAAGATGCCGGTGAAGTCGAATTATTCTTTAATTTAACACCAACACCAATCGAATTTGAAAAAGTTACAATTACCGGTGAACGATATAAAGAATTTTCAGAGTATAAAACTTATGAACTAAAAAATGGAGACATATCCCATATACCTGTATTATTGGAATCTGATGCATTAAGACCTCTTCAAGCCTTACCAGGAGTAATTGCCATACATGATTTATCATCGCTTGTTTATTTGCGTGGCGGGAACTTTGATGAAACTTTAATAACTCTTGATGATGTACCTGTATATAATTCTTATCATTTAGGAGGCATATTTGGCTCATTCAATCCTGATATAGTCGATAGTGAGATTTTATATCCATCAAATTACCCGGTTAATTACCAGGGAGTTCTTTCGGGAGTCTTAAGCATTCGTACTAAGAGGGGCAGCTATGAAAAATTGAAAGGGATAGTCTCTGCAGGTTTGGTATCATCAAAAATATTTTTGGAAGGTCCTCTTTCTAAAGGAAGCTTCATCTTTTCCGCCCGAAGAACTTATCCTGATTTGCTTTTTAATTTATTATCTAATAATTCATTCCCTTATTATTTTTATGACTTTAACGGGAAATATACTATTCATTTAGATGATAAAAATATAATTTCCTTTTCCGGTTTTTATTCAAGAGATATATTTAAATTGTTTGTTGATGAAAAAGCCTACATAATAGAAAAGAAAGATGATATTAATTGGGGAAATAGAATTGCACAGGCAACATATAATCATCTCTTCGATATCGGGGCTATAAAATTAGACATTTATTTTTCAAATTCTTTTTTTGGCGGAAATGCAAAAGGAATTTCAAGAGTTTACAATTATACTACTATCCAGGATTCACTTAATAGCATAGAACACATTTTTATAGATAATAATATTGAAGACTTTACATTGAAATCAGAGGTTGAGTTAAGCTTTACTGGGCAGGAAATAAAATTCGGCGCTGAATATAAAAATTTGTCAAACAATTATAATTGGGATATAGAAGAAAAAGAAATATCAAGTACAATAAACGGCAGCCTGAAGAATGTGTTTTTTGACTTCGCACCTGACAAATATTATTCTAATGATTATACAAATATTTTATCGGCATATCTTTCTGACAAATTACAAATAACAAGATCATTTGATTTATTACTTGGTTACAGGGGGTTATTTATTAAGAAGATTGATCAATATCTTAGTTCTCCATATATACTTGCAGATTTCAAGTTAAATGATGAGACTAAACTTTCCGCAAGTTATGGAAAATATTATGAATATTTCTTTACTAAAAGGGAATTAACAAATACAACTTTCTTTTCTCCTTTTGCCATCTATTTTATAATTGATAATATGGAACATATGCCATCATCAGATCATTTTAGCTTGGGATTAAAGGTAAAGGAAATTCTTCCCGGGATTAGATTTGAAGCAGAAGGTTATTACAAGACACGATATAACATAATAACTTCGGATGAATTGACGGAAACAATCTCCTACACCGACGGCTACTCTGCCGGATTAGATATTTTATTAAAGAAAGAAAAAGGAACATTAACCGGATGGGCTGCATATTCCCTATCAAGAGCAGTTAAAAATAATAACGGCTATTGGTACTATGCCGATTACGATAGAACGCATAATTTTAAGCTAATGCTTAGTTACGACTTATCTGAAAATTGGGAAATAAATTCTTTCTGGATTTACTCTACGGGGATGCCTTTTACCCCTGCAGTAGGAAAATATATAATTGGTAACAATAATAGCACTGTTGAACTAGCGTTCGGTAAAAAGAATACATATAGACTTGAAGACTACCATAAGCTTGACATTGGAATTACAGGTAACTTTATCTGGGGTATGTTTGTCGCGAAGCCTTACTTGCAGATTATGAACGTTTACAACAGTAAGAACCCGTTTAATTATAAACCTTCTGCATTTAATACAACCGTTGAAGAAGGAACCGAAAGAGGTTCAATGGTTATTCCGACAATCGGCTTAACTCTGGAATTTTAGCAATGATAAAAAATTATCTTTTGCTTTGCACGGCCTGTTGTTCTTTACTCTTATTGCAATCATGCGAAAGCTTGAATGATCCCGGTGAGATTGAATTTAAAAATAGCATCTTATTTAATTTAAGAACCGGAAATATGCCCCAGCAATTGTTTGTCTACAACACTTACCCTCTTTCATATTCATTTAGTGATTCGCCTCCGTTTATAAATCCAGACGAGGCATTTGCCGGGAATGCAAAGATTACAATAACCGATGGAAAGAATATTTACAATAAATTTAAATTGACGTATACAGACACAATAACAAAAAACAGGTGTTATACCAATGCAGATGAAATTTTTATTTACCCTAATAAAGAGTATTCAATTGAAGTTGAATCAAACGGGCAATTAATTAACGGTAAAATAATTACCATAGGAGACTTTGAAATATCCGACATTAAAAAGATTGAAGGCGGCGATAAAGATAGACTTTATTTTGACGTTTCATGGTATAAATGTTCTGGGGCAAAGTACTATAAATTAATTTCAAATTATTTTTATATGGATTCCGTTATCACTGGCTCAAAAGACGGAAAATTTGTATGGGATTTTGTCAACATAAAACGTGTTAATTCATTTTATATAGAGATTGATACTTTGACTGTTAGTGACAATAAAATCTCACGAACATTAAGCATATCCCTCAAAAGCGACTCGCTGATTGTTTATGTAGAGGCATATGATTTTAGCTCTTACAATCATTATTACAAAGGCATTAAAAAAGTAGGGATAGAAAATGCATATGGATATTTAGGCTCATCAACTATTAAATCTTCGAAAGTGATATTTAAAAATTAATCTCGGGAAATAAGATTCAATACTTCTGTTGTTTTTGCACAAATCAAAGAATCAAATTTTCGTTGGATATATTCAGACAATATATCCATGGTATAAGTT